>DASTVH010000247.1:0-2351 GCA_035759195.1 Candidatus Limnocylindrales bacterium | reverse complement strand
GGAGGTCATCGTGTCGAATGCTATCCGGGCGCGACGATCGGTTCGGTCGCCCGGCCCTCTGGTAGCATCAGCGCCGACGTCGTCCGACCGCACTGAGGCCCCAGGTGCAGCTCTTCACGATCTTCTTCTCGCGGCCCGTCGAGTTCGGCCTCGCTACAGCGATCACCGTCCTGATGCTCGTGATCCTGCTCAAGGCGGCGCTCTCGGCCCAGGGCCCGTCGGGCCTCGGCCGGATGATGGCCCGGCCGACGACCAAGTGGATGTTCGGGCTCCTGTTCGTGGGCTGGGCGATCGTCTTCGGGATCGGGCTCCAGCTCGTGCCCCATGAGGGCGCGAACTCGCCGTACGGCGGACTGGGTCTGATCGCGATGTTCACCGGCCTCTTCATCATGATGGGCTTCATCTGGTCGGTCATCGGCGAGTGAGAAAGGTGGCTCCGCTGGCCCACTCCCCGTGCGACTCGCCGAGCATGTGCGGGGAAGGCCTGCCGAACCGCTGAACGGCATCCGGCGCGGAACCATGCTCCGGCGACGCCGCGTTCCGCCGGTTGTCTCGACGATCGCCTCGCGGCGGGGAGCGCTAGCGGCGCCGGAGCACGTCTCGCGGGATCGTCACGAGCGCCGTCGCGGCCGCCAGCAGGAGCGCGAGGACGACGAGTCCAACGCCGGATCCACCGGTCGAGGTGCCCCCGACGTCCGTTGCCGGCGGCGTCGCTTGCGGCGTGCCCTCGATCGGAAGGACGCCTCCGGTCGGCGAGCCATGGTCCGACGACGCGGGCTCCTCCGAGCCGGTCGGGCTCGCGGACCCGCTCGGGCTCGCCGACGTGCTCGGGCTCGCCGAGTCGATCGGTTCCTCGGAGCCGGTCGGGCTCGCGGCCGGCGCGGCGCAGTCGACCCAGAAGGCCTTGTGCTTGACGTTCTGCTCGTTGCGGCCCTGCCAGAACAGCTTGTAATGCCCGTCCTCCAGCGAGAAGGCGCCGGCTGCCGGCTGGCGATCCTCGCCGTCGCCGGCGGTGTCGTACGCGCCGCTCAGGATGAGGTCGCCGCTGCCGCCCGGCGACCACGCCTTGATCTCCCAGTCGCCGGACTGGCTGGGATCGGCGAAGAAGAAGTGCAGATGGAACGTGCAGACATGCGGCTCGTTTCGAACGATCGGCTCGGTCTCCGTCGAGCCCTCGTGGATCTTGACCGTCCCGTTGTTCCCGCCGGCAGTGCCGTCCGCCGCCAGCGACGGCGCGGCGAACGCGACGGCGAGCGCCGCGACCATGCCGGCGGCCACGCGGCCACGCCGGCCCACCACTCGTCGGATCACGCCGACCCCCTTCCGCAGGCCCCTCGCCATGCTCGTATTCGGCGCTCGGACTGCGGAGTGTAGTCTGCTCAGGCCTGCGTGGGAACGGTAGAGTCGGACGTCACGAAGTCGGCCCGACCCGGCGGCGCTCCTGCTCGCTGCCACCGGTCAAATTCCGGGGTTGCGCCCCGGCGGCGCGTCCCAGCCGCGTCCCTGTCCGGTGGCGCCGATCAAGTGGTCAGCTGGCGGCCTCGAATCGGCCGTAACGGCCGAATCTGACCGTGGGATCGATCAGGCAGCGGCCGATGCCCGCCGATCCATCAGCCGGGCCAGCGCTCCTCGAACACCGTCTCCTCGCGGGGCAGCCGGGCCTCACCCGGCGGCGACTTGGGCCGGCGGGCGGCGTCGGTCGGGTGGCCGAGGGCGACGATCGTCCGGATGTAGCGATCCGGCGGCAGGCCGAAGAGCGCCCCGACCTGCGACCTGACGTCCGATCGGACCCAGGCGATGCCGGCGCCCAGGTCGAGTAATCCCGCCCCGATGAGGATCCGCTCCGCGACCCGCCCGTCGTCGTAGGCGTGGCCGACCTCGCGACCTTCCTCCGCCGGCAGCACGATCGCGATCGCGGCGGTCGCGGTCCGGAGCGAGCGCGTCTGGGGTAGTCCGATCGCCGCGATCTGGCGGATCGTGGCCTCGTCCGTCACGACGATGAAGCGCCACGGCTGGGTGTTCCTGCTGCTGCCCGTCCAGCGGGCGACGTCCGCGAGCGCGTCGAGCGCCTCTCGCTCGACCGGCTCCGCGGTGAACTCGCGAACCTGGCGTGTTCGGCGCAGGGGTCGCAGCACATCGGCGGGATCGGCCACTGCGCGATCGTAACGCCCCTCCCGCCGGGCGGCAGCCCTGATCGGTGCATCGGTCACGTCCGGGAGCTGGTCGCGATCGGCGTGGCCCGGCCGCCTCCGCGACCCGCTGCGCCGACACGTCAGCTTTGCGCAGCGAGTCGGCTGATGGGCGATCGTGCGGTGGGAGGTGCGACCGTGACGGGTGGGTGGACCGCCACC
>DASTVH010000246.1:0-2786 GCA_035759195.1 Candidatus Limnocylindrales bacterium | reverse complement strand
ACGCCGGCATCTGGCGACCCGAAACGGCGGCCGAGGCGGAGCGGACGATCGACGACATCGAGGCCCGCGTGGGCGCCGAGGTCGTCGTCTACAGCCAGGTCGCCTGGTACGACATCTCGACGGAGGAGGCGGACGCGCACGCGCAGGCCCTGATGGACCAGTGGGGCGTCGGGCGGAGGGGCATCGACGACGGGCTCGTGATCCTCTTCGACATGGATCCGTCCCGGCTCCACGGGCAGGTCCAGCTCTACGGCGGCCCCGGTTATCGGGCGGCCTACCTCGACAACGGCGAGAAGCAACGGATCTTCGACGAGGAGATGCTGCCGCTGCTCGAACGCGGCGACCTCGACGGGGCGCTCCTCGTCGCGCTCCGGCGGGTCGACGAGAACGCCACGCCCGAGCACGCGGCGACGCTCGCCCGGGCGCGCCAGATCGACGCCGCGGTCGGGCTCATCGGGGCGCCGGTCGTCTTTCTCGTCCTCGTCGGCAGCGCGGTCTTCGGCTGGCTGCGCTACGGCCGCGACCCCGTCTATCTCGACGACCCGTCGATCCACATGGCGGGGCCGCCGGAAAGCCTGACGCCGGCCGCCGGCACGTTCGTCCTCAACGGCGGGCCGTCGCGGCGGGCGCTGACCGCGGCGATGCTCGACCTCGCCAGCCGGGGGCTCATCGCGTTCCGCGAGGAGAGCGGCTTTCTCGGCATGAACCGCAAGGTCGGGGTCGACCTCGAGCCGCCGGCCGCCGACCCGGTCACCCTCGCCCGCCAGGCGCGCAACGCCGTCCGGCCGCTCGGGCCGGCCGAGACCCACGCTTTCCGGGCGCTCCAGGCGATCGCCACGGCCGAGCACAACTTCATCGACCCGAAGGAGCTGCTGGCCTTCGGCCAGTCCGTGGGGGAGTTCGACACGAAGCTCGAGGCGCACACCCTGCGGATGGGCTGGTTCCGGGAGAAGCCGTCGGCCGCGACGAGCCGCTGGGTTGTTCGGGCGATCATCGCGCTGATCCTCGGCGGAATCGCGATCGCCGGCGCGATCAACCTGCCGAGCGGCGGCCTGACGCTGATCGGCGGGGCGCTCATCCTCGGGGGAAGCATCGTCCTCGTCCTCGCCCGCTCGATGGTCGCGGTCACGCTGCCGGGGGCGATGGTCCGGGCGATGCTCGCCGCGTACCGGCGGACGCTCCATAAGACGATGGCCCAGGCCCGGTCGATGGACCAGGTCGTCGCAGAGGCCGGGCTGACATGGCTCGAGACGCCCGACCAGGCGGTCGTGTGGGGCACGGCGCTGGGCCTCGAGAAGGAGGTGGAGGAGGTCCTCGAACGCTCGATCAGCGACGTCCGGGACGGGCGGGTGGCGGCCGGGTCGACCTACGTTCCGACGTGGTACGGATCCGGTGGCGGCGCCGGGAGCGGCGGCGGGACGGGGGCGCCGGCGACCGCGGGCCTCTTCTCGGCGTCGGCGGTACCGAACATCGGCGGGATGATGGCGGCGCTCGGCACGATCGGCAATTCGCCGGGCTCGTCGGGCGGCAGCGGCGGCGGCTTCGGGGGCGGAGGCTCGGGCGGCGGGGGCGGCGGCTCCGGCGGCGGGTTCTGATCCGGTTCCGTGCCGGGCGACCGGCCCGTCGGGCCACTCCCGCCCCTCCGGCCACTGCGCGTCCCGTCACCCACGGCGTCAGGCCCACGAATATTCCGTGGATGCTCAGGACCGGCCGGAACGCGGCAGAGCGGCCCGGTTGGCGCGGCGACTAGTGCCCACACGCATATCCGCCGCGCAGATCGCCGTCCGCCGGGCGGTCGTGAGCGTTCCTGAACCTCCACGGAATATCGCGCAGGGCGCGCGCTGACGTCAGGACCCCCCGACGGCATCGTCGATTGATGGCGGGTACACTGCCGCCCGTGGGAGCCGTCGACACCATGGACACGTTCTTCGAGCTGCTGAACGCGGGCGACCGCGAGGCAGCCGTCGGGCTCATGGCCGAGAACGCCGAGATGCGGATCCACGCGGGGGACAGCGCCCAGACGCTCCGCGGCATCGACCGCGTCGGTGGCTGGTTCCTGCGCGGCGACGCCGGCCTGAAGATGATCCCGGGCGAGGTCCGCGACACCGGCAACACGTACGAAGCCGACGTCCTCGTCGTCCGGCCCGGTGCCCCGTCGCTCCACCTCGATGCGACGTTCCGGGTGGAGGCCGGCAAGATCACATCGATCAACCTCGCCCGCCGCTAGGCGGGGGACGTTCGAACCCGCGCAGGCCGCACCCGGGCCGGCGCCCGGCCTCAGGGCAACGCTTCGCCCGACGCCGCCGGGGAGGCCGAACCGCCGATCACCGAGGGTGCCTCGGGCGACGGCGCGGGGATCGTGATCCGCTGGCCCAGCACGATCTGGTTGGGGTTCTCGATTTCGGGGTTGGCAGCGAGGATGTCCTCGATCGTGACCCCGTGATCGACCGCGATCTTCGAGAGCGTGTCGCCGGCCTGGACGGTGTAGACGGTCGGCGTCGGGGCGGGCGTCGGCGTCGGCGCGATCGACCGCGACGGCGAGGCAACGGGGGTTGGCGAGGCGGCCGCCTGCTCGCCCTCGCCCAGTCCGAGCAGCGCCGGGAGGAAGAACAGGGCGAGCGCGGCGATGCCGATCGCGGCGGCCATGACGGCGAGGCGCGGGATCTGGGGCATGCCGATCCGGGTCTTGATCGTCGGATAGGCCTCATAGCGCCGCGGCCGCTCCCAGTCCGGTCCGTCCGCCGGGCCGCCGAGATGCTGGTTGTAGGCGCGCGGCCGCCGCGGCG
>DASTVH010000245.1:0-4466 GCA_035759195.1 Candidatus Limnocylindrales bacterium | reverse complement strand
CGGCGACCCCGACATGTTCGGTCACCGCCACAAGGCGAACGTTGGCGAGGCGCTTGCCGCGGAGCTGAAGGCCCGGACCGGCTTCGAGACCGTCGCCTCCGAGCTGACCTACGACCTCCGCAGCGGCGAGCCGGATTCGCTCGACTCGATGGTTGCGATGACGTTCGCGAACGTCGCGATGGATCTCGTCCGCGACGGCGTCACCGGACGAATGGTGGCGATCCGCGACGGCAAGTACGCCCACACGTCGCTCCCCGATC
Source organism: Candidatus Limnocylindrales bacterium (assembly GCA_035759195.1). Lineage (GTDB taxonomy): Bacteria > Chloroflexota > Limnocylindria > Limnocylindrales > CSP1-4 > CF-46. Next base: position 4,206 of record DASTVH010000245.1, on the reverse strand, counting down.
CGACGCTCGGGCCACGCAAGGTCGACGTCACGGAGATGTACGACACCGACCGCTTCCGGCCGCGCTACGAAGGCAAGCTCGGGGACCCCCTCCTCCTCGTCGGCCTCTCCGACGTCGCAGCGCCGGTCGCGGCCGGCCGCTGACGCCGACCCGAGGCTCCGGACGGCGCTCGATCAGCCTGGCAGGCCCGACCGGGCCCGGAGTGCACGGGCGACCGCCGACATGTCCTCGTCGGCATGGCCGTCATCGATCAACCCGTCCTCGATGCCGGCGCAGAGCTCGCTGACGGGCAGTGCCGTGCCGGTCTCTGCGGCCAGCTCGAGGGCGATCGCGAGATCCTTGCGATGGAGCGCCAGCTTGAAACCCAGCGGATAGTCGTTCGCAAGCATCCGGCCGCTGCGGTTCGCGAGGACCCAGCTCTGGGCGGCGCCGCCGCCGAGGGCTCCGACGACCTGCTCGGCGTCGAGCCCGGCCTTCATCGCGAGGACGAGCCCTTCCGCGACGCCGAGGTAGGTCCCGGCCAGGATCACCTGGTTTACGGCCTTGACCGCCTGTCCCGAACCGACCGGGCCGACATGGGTGATCGTCGTCCCGAGAGCCGACAGGATCGGCCGGGCCCGCTCGACGTCGGCTGCCTCGCCCCCGACGAAGATCGAGAGCGTCGCGTTGCGGGCACCCTCGCTGCCCCCCGAGACCGGCGCATCGACGAGGTGGACGTCGCGCTCCGCCAGCCGCTGGGCGAATCGACGGGTCCCGCCCGGCGAGATCGTCGAACAGTCGATCACGAGGGTACCGGGGGCCGCTCCCCCGGCGGCACCCTCCGGCCCGAAGAGCACCGCCTCCACGTCCGGCGTGTCGGAGACGCAAACGACGACCGTCTCGCCGGCGGCGGCGGCCGAGGCCGGGCTCGCCGCACGCTCGACGCCGAGGGGATCGAGCTCCGGGGCGCGGCCGGGCGTCCGGTTCCAGGCCGTGACGGCGTGGCCGGCTCGGGCCAGGTTCGCGGCCATCGCCGCCCCCATCGTGCCGAGCCCCAGGAATGCGATCCGCTCCACGACGACCTCCGCTCCGCCGGGCGGTCCACGCATCCGACGGCGATCGTCCGGCGAGCCGATCGTAGCGGTTCAGGCGCGCGGGAAACGGCAGCCGAGGACAGCCTGGCGCGGTCCATTCGGCCGCATGCGAAGGACGGAGGGCTCGGTTGGACAGTCGGTTCGACTCTATGGCGGAAGCGGCCGCCCATACATGCTCGGGGAGACGGCCGAGCTGCCGGGCCGCCCGACGAGGTGCAAACGTGCGAATCGCAGCGGGGCGTGAGGCGGAGGGGCGCGTCGCATGACTCCCTCGGCGCTCGTCGTCGGCAGCGGGTCGACCGGTGCTGCCGTCGCCCACGATCTGACGCTGCGCGGCGTCGCGGTCACCGTCCTCGAGCGCGGTGAGATCGCCTCGGGCACGACCGGCCGCAACCATGGGCTGCTCCACTCGGGAGCGCGCTACGCGGTGAAGGATCGGGAGTCGGCCGTCGAGTGCATCGTCGAGCGGGACATCCTGGCCAGGATCATGCCCGAGCTGCTCGAGCTGAACGGCGGCCTCTTCATCGCGGTCGACGAAGCCGGCCTCGCGTACCGCGAGCCGTTCCTGGAGGCATGCGCCCGGTCCGGGATCCCGACCCGCGAGCTGACCTCGGTCGAGGCCCGGCTGCTGGAGCCCGCGCTCGGTGGCAACGTCCTGGCCGCCGTCGAAGTCCCCGACGGCGTCTTCGATCCACTCCACTTCTGTCTCGCATTCCTCGCCACCGCGCGGGCGAACGGGGCCGCGATCCGGCCGTACGCCGAGGTCGAGGAGCTGGTCGTCCGCGGCTCGTCGGTCGAAGGCGCGATCGTCCGCGACCGCCGAACCGGCGAGCGGCGGACGATCGAGGCCGACATCGTGATCAACGCGACCGGACCGTGGGCCGACCGAGTGGCGGCGATGGCCGGCGTCGACGTCCCCGTCGCCCCGACCGCCGGGGTGATGGTGGCGGTCGCCGGGCGCTACGTCGACCGGGTCATCAACCGCCTCGACAAGCCCTCGGACGGCGACATCGTCCTGCCCCAGCGCCGGACCGTCGTGATCGGGACCTCGTCCTGGCCGGTCGACGACCCGGATCTCATCGCGATCCCGCCCGAACACGTCGCCCTGATGTTCGATCGTGGCGGCGAGCTCGTGCCGGGCGTCCGGGGTGCGGCGAGCCGGCCCCGGGGCGTGTTCGCTGCGGCGCGGCCGCTCATCGGCCGGGCTGGGGACGCGAGCGGCGGACGGGAGTTGTCCCGGACGTTCGAGTGCTTCGATCACGCGGCCGACGGGATCGACGGCTTCGTGACGATCAGCGGCGGCAAGACGACGACCGCCCGGGCGATGGCCGAGCGGACCGCCGACGTCGCCTGCCGGAAGCTGGGCGTGACGTCGGCGTGTCGGACGGCCGAGGTCCCGCTGCGTTCGTACCGGGAGTTCTACGATGCCTGACCGACAGGTCGTCCTCCGGCTGTGGCGCACGAACGGGTCCAACGGCGACGGCCGCTCAGGCCGCTTCGACGAGGCTCGCGTTGCGGCCGACCCCGGCCGGGACACCGTCCTCGACGTGATCGAGCGCGCCTGGGCCCTCGTCGACCGGACGCTCGTCTTCCGCCACGCCTGCCATCACGCATCCTGCGGGACCTGCGCCGTCCGAGTCGACGGGCGCGAGCGCCTTCCCTGCATCACCGGCCTCGGCGAGGTCTGGGACGGGCACTCGGCGCTGACGATCGAGCCGCTCCGAAACAGCCCGACGATCCGCGACCTCGCGAGCGACCCCAGTCCGACGATCGCCCGGCTGGCGTCGCTCCGGCTGCCCTACGTCCGGACCGTCGAGTCCGACGTCCGGGCGGCGTCGGGCGTCGCGGCGGACGACGACGTCGGCGCGGCCGAGCGGTTCGAGGACTGCATCGAGTGCCTCGCCTGCGTCTCCGCCTGCTCGGTCGCTTCAGGCGACCCGGAGTATCTCGGCCCGGCCGTCCTCGCGGCCGCCGACCGGATCGTCGAGGAGCCGCGCCACCAGGACAGCGAGCGGATCCTCGATCTCGTCAACGGCGAACACGGCGTCTGGCAGTGTCGGTCCGTCTGGGCCTGCAGCGCGGTCTGCCCGTCCGGTGTCGATCCGGCCGGCCGGATCATGAAGCTGCGGCGGCGGCTGCTCTTCGGCGAGGAAGGCGGCGTCGCGGCGATCCCCTCGAGCTCGGCGCACCTGGGGGTGGGAGCATGACGAGCGACGGGCTTCGCCCGGAGATGAACATCCTCAGGCGCCACCTCTACTGGCTCCAGCCCCGCTGGCGCGATCCGGGCTGGCTGGCGTTCGCCCTCAATCGCCTGAGCGGCTACATCCTCGTCATCTACCTCCTTGCCCACTTCGTGGTCCTGAGCCGGCTCACTGCCGGTCCGGCGGGCTGGGATTCGCTCCTCGAGATCTTCGGCTCGCAGCCGTTCCTCGTGGGCGACACGCTGCTGATCGCGGCGGTCGTCTTCCACGGTCTCAACGGGCTGCGGGTCACGGCCCTGACCTTCGGTTTCGGGTCGCGCCATCCGAGCCTGCTGTTCGGAATCGTCCTGGCGGCGAGCGTCGTGATCACGCTGCTCGCCGGCTGGGCGATCCTCTTCGAATGAGCGGCCTGACGCGGCCCACGGGCCGCTTCCTCGGACGGCCGGACGAGGCCTATCCGGGATTCGTGCCGGAGCCCGCCGACGGGGCGACGGGGGTGCGGCCGCTGCCGGGGACGCGCAACCGGGCGGGGCGACTCTGGATGGTCCAGGCCGTGACCGGCGCCCTGCTCATCGTGTTCCTCGGACTCCATCTCGTGGCCCAGCACCTCCTCGTACCGGGCGGCCTGCGGGACTACGCGGCGGTCGTGGCCTACCTGCGCCAGCCACCGGCGCTCATTGCCGAGCTCGGGTTGCTCGGATCGGTCATCGTCCACGTCGTGCTCGGCATCCGGGCCGGCATCGTCGAGATGGTGAGGAGCGCGGCCTGGCTGCGCCGGATCACGATCGGCCTCTGGATCGGCGGGGCGGCCGCGTTCGCGTATGCCGCCTGGCTGACCGCGCTGCTGATCTCGAACGGCTGAGCGCCCCTCAGGCGGCGGCCTGCCACGCCTCGGCCAGCCACGATTGGACCTCGTCGTCGAGATCGTCGAC
>DASTVH010000244.1:0-3908 GCA_035759195.1 Candidatus Limnocylindrales bacterium | reverse complement strand
CTTGACGGTGAAGGGCACGCCGTGAACCGGCGGCAGGTCAGCGCCACCCGCGACAGCTCGGTCAGCCGCCCTGGCCGCGGCCAGGGCCTCGTCGGCCATGACGATGACGACGGCGTTGACTACTGGGTTGATTGCCTCGATCCGCCGCAGATGGGCCTCGATGACGTCCTGACTGGAGACCTGCCCGGATCGGACGGCTTCGGCCAGCTCGATGGCGCTCAAACGCCATAGCTCGGTGGCGGCAGTGACGGTCATGCCGATGTCCGCCTCTCGCGCCGCCGACGGCGTGTCGCTGCCAGCAAGCCGGCCGCACCGACCGCACTCAGCGCCGCCCTGAGCCAGCGACGTTCAGCCCCGTCGTCGTGGTGCCGGACGAGCGACCACGGCTGCCCCCCGAGATCGGTGTGTGCGGCGCTCACACGGCCGCCTGCCTCGCGGTCGAACACGATGCGGACGGACGGCATTCCGAACCGCGACAGGTCGAGGCGGAACGCGCTCGGGTTTTGTTCGTCATCGGGCTCGAGCGGGAGCCCGCGGAGCGGGACCGGGACCGGGGTCAGGAGACGAACCATGAGGCGGCCACCGCGGACCATTACCTCGGCTCCGCCGCTCAGCATGAGCCGAAGGCGGAGGTCGGCAATCCGCGGGGGGAAGACGTACCGACCGCAGAGGTCGCGCCAGATCTCGGGGTGATGCGGAATCAGGTTGCGCTCGATCCCGTCGGGGAGCCCGATCTGCTGCCGCAGCAGGCGGTCGAGCTCGATCGGGAGCCATGCGAACGCCCCGCTCGAGCCATTCGTGAAGGCGATGAGGCCGACACCATCGTCGGGCGCGAGCACGAGTGCCGAGTTGAAACCCGGAAGGATCCCGTCGTGCCCCACGGTGCGATGTCCGCCGACGTCGCCGCGGAAGAATCCGAGGCCGATGCCCGGAATGCGTGGGTGGGGCTGGTACTGGGGCTCGAACATGGTCGCGAGCGTCGCCGCGTCGAGGATCCGGTTGCCGCCGTCGAGGAGTGCCGCGGCGAAACGCGCCATGTCGCGGGGGGTCGAGTAAATCGAGCTGGCTCCCATGCTGATCCACTCACGATCCGGCACAGCCCTCAGGCCAGCGCGGTGGAGGACGTATCCCGTCGCAAGGCGCGATGCCACCCGCTCCGATGGGCGGACGTCGGTGTGAGCCATGCCGAGGGGCTCGAAGATGCGCTCGCGGAAGTAGCGGTCGAGCGGCAGGCCGCTGAGGTCCTCGACGATCTGGCCAAGCGTCGCGAAGCCGTGGTTCGTATAGGCGAACGCCGTCCCGGGCTCCACGACGATCGAGAGACCCTTGCGGTAGTACGCAGCGAGCGACGGCATCGGCGCGCCCACCTTTACGCTCAGGACGCCAGGGCGGCCACCGGAGGGCGTCAGGTCCGAGTGGAGCAGGTCGGCGACGCCGCGGACCTCGGGAATCCCCGCGGTGTGAGTCAGCAGGGAGCGCAGGGTGGCGGGTTTCCAGCCGGCTTGCGCGGGGATCAGCTTGTAGGCGCGCAGGCAATCGGTGGCGGGGGCGTCGAGGTCGACTAGCCCCTGCTCGACGAGCTGCATGACGGCGATCGCGGTGAACAGCTTGGTGACCGAGCCGATGCGGAAGACTGTGTCCTCGGTGATCGGCGTGTTCGATGCGATGTCGGCGAGGCCGCGCCCGTGGAAGTGCGTGAGACTGCCGCCGCGGACGACACCGATCGCCAGGCCGACCGCGGGTCGACGATTGAGGATCTCGTCGATCCTGCGCTGCAGCCCGATCTCGCGACCCTCGATGACTCGTTGATCGATCTCGTTGGCCTGCAGGATGGCTGGCCCGGTGGACCGGGTGGCCGTGGCCATCTATCACCCGGGCCTGACTGAACTGGGGTGGGGAACCCGGTCTGCCGGATGGGTCCATCCGGAGGGGATCCCGAGGACGCGCATCTATGGCCACCCGCCATCACTGTGTGCGTCCAGCGTGCGCCGACGGCTCCTGGGGTGGCCAGTGCCGTTCGGCCCGAGTACGAGATGGCGGGCGTCGGTAGTTGGCTCGGCTCGCGGGATGGCTCGACGTGCCCTGGCGACGGACGACGTCGCAGCCCGACTCCTTCGTCCGCGGCAACAGGGCGCTATGGCTCTTGCGGTCGCCTCTCCTTCCCCTTCTTATTGGAGGGTGGAGAGATCCGTCAGGGTGGCGGAATCCCGGCGCTCAGTGGCCGGAGTCCGCGACTGCGTCGAGGGAGTAGGCCAATGGCAACGATGAGGATTCGCGATGTGTCCCTCTACGTCGAGGTGATGGGAAACGGCGACCCGCTGCTGCTCATGCACGGCGGGCCTGGCCTCGACCACGTGACGCTGACGCCGTTCCGAGAGCTCGCCGATCGGCACACGGTCGTCTTGTACGACCACCGCTGCAACGGCCGCTCGACCGGCGCACCGGTGACGTCGATGACCTGGGAGAACCTCACCGCCGACGCCGACGCGCTCCGCGAGGCGCTCGGGTTCGAGCGGTGGGCCGTGCTCGGGCATTCGTTCGGCGGCAACGTTGCCCTCGAGTACACGCTCCGCTACCCGGCGCGCGTGTCGCGCCTCGTCCTGCTGGACACGGCAGGCGACGCGCGATGGTCCCAGGAGAAGGCGGCGGACGTGCTCGCCGGTCGCGGGTCCAGCCCGAAGACGGTGGCGGTTGCCCGCCGCTTCTATGACGGGCGGATCGCGCCGAAAGACTTCGTCCGCGCGTCGATTCGGCTCCTGCCCGCGTACGACCACCGCTTCAGCCTCCTGCGGCTCGCCCGCGAGATGCTCGAGGGCGGGTGGCGGATGAAGGCGCGACCCGAGGCGCTCATCTTCGGCGGGCAGATGATGCGAGGCTGGAGCGTGATGGATCGACTCGGCGAGATCGGCGTGCCGACCCTCGTCATGGCCGGCCACGACGATTTCCTCTTCCCGCCCGAGAGCCAGGCCCTCCTCGCCGCCGGCATCCCGAACGCCCGGCTCCGGATCATCGAGCGGGCCGGCCACAACCCGCAGTCCGAGCGGCCGGTCGAAACGCTGCGGGCCGTCGCGGAGTTCCTCGAGGTGGCGTCGGCGCCCGCCGGCACGCGAGCCGCGCACACGCTCGTCCTGCCACCAGCTCCGGCACGGGCCTGACCGCGGCCGTCCCGTCCCGGGCTGCTTTGAACAAGGAAGACCGAGGGGAGCCGGAACTCCCCTCGGTCGAGCGCGGCACGACGGCAACCCGAGGGCCAACGAGCTGGTCGACCTCTACTTCTGCGAGACGCTCGTGCGCGTCCACCGTGCGGGTGAAGGCGCGCCTTACACCGGCTTGAAGCCCGCCGGCCTCGGTTTCGGCCCGGTCGTGCCGGCCGCGGAGCGCGCGATCGACTCCGGCTCACCCGATGTGCTGATCCAGCTGCTCTCCGACAAGGTGCACGATGAGATCGTCGAGCGCTTCGCGAAGGCGATGTCGCTCAGGGTGCATGCTGATGACGGCGTGGCGGCGGCACGCGCGTACGTCGAGGCGACGCTCGGGCTCCAGCTCTGGTCCCACAAGCTGTACGCCTGTGCATCGGCCGGTCCACACGACGAGCACGGCGAGGCCCACGAACACGCCGATTGATCCCTTCCTTAAGCGCGAGCGCGAGCAATACAGGCCGATCGACACAGGACCTCTGGGCCAATCGGCCCTGGCCGACTACGGTCGGCGGTCGGAACGATGCACCGTCCGGAAGGGGGCCACCATGGCCGAGATCGCGGCGCTAGCTGGGCCCGACCTGCACACGCAGCTCGCCGAGTACCGCCCGCAGATCCGCCGGCACCTCCTTGCCATGGTCCGCGATCCCGAGGCGGCGGAGGACCTCACCCAGGAGACGTACGGCCGCGCCCTGGCCCACCTCGACACGC
>DASTVH010000243.1:0-12004 GCA_035759195.1 Candidatus Limnocylindrales bacterium | reverse complement strand
CGGATCTGACCGGTGACGGCGATCACGCGGCCTTCGGGCGCTCCACCACTCACCCGGCCGGACTTCCGCCCTGAGCGAACGCGATTCGGCATGCAGGGCACGCCACGCGCGAGCGCCAGCGTCGCTGATGCGGGGCGACGCACGATCCGGCATCAGGGGCGCCGAGACGCGACTGGGGAGCGGTCCGACGAGTCCCAGGCGCCTCCCGGCCCGATCGTGTTCGGTGTGAGCGGAAACCTGCGGGCCTGAGCGCAGAGCGCGGGCGTCGGGCGCCGGGCGCCGCCGTCGCCGCGGTCGGGGTTCGGGCCGCAGCCGCCCCTCAGCTCGCCAGGAGCTCGCCGACCGATACGAGCAACGCGTCGGCGAGCGGCTCGAGGTCCTCGCGCGACCCGACCCCGGTCAGGACGCCGACGACCCGTCCGAGCCCGGCCGACCGCCCCATCGCCAGATCGGCCGGTGTATCGCCGACGACGGCGGTCCGGGCGGGCTCGGCGCCGAGGGCGCGACAGACCGCGAGGACCATCGCCGGATCGGGCTTGACGCCGACGCCGTCGTCGCCGCACGCGAGGGCCGACACGAACCGGCGCAGGCCGAGCGCCCGGAGCGTCGCCTCGGTCGGCGCCCGGACGTCGGTCGTCGCGACCGCGATACGGCGGCCGTCTCCGACGAGGGCCTCGAAGAGCCGCCCCAGGTCGGCCGTCGGCACCGCCGTGGCCACCGGATCCGGCTCGAACCAGGCGGTCTCGACGGCACGCCGCGCCGCGGCCACGTTCGGACACCAGCGACGGATCACCGCCGCGACGACCTCCTCGAGCTGGCCCATCGTCGCGATCGCGAGCGGCGAGCCCGGCCGGACGTGCTCGCTGACGGGATCGAAGCCGATGGCCGCGAACACGTCGCCGGCCACAGGCCGTTTCGTCGCGGCCTCGAGGCGCCGGCCGAGCTCGGCGGCCCAGCCGCCCCACATCGCCTCGAAGTCGAGGAGCGTGCCGTCCTTGTCGAAGACGACGAGATCGATGCCGTCGAGGAGCGGCGCGAGGGCCGGTCCGCTCACACTCCGACGTCGACGATGTCGATCTCCGGCGCCGGTCCCGCTCCGATGACGAGCGTCGCCTCGGGCGGGAACGAGGCGGTCACGACGTCGCCGACGTTCGGCGGCACGAGATGCGGGTCGTTGAACGTGTCGAGCGACAGCGTTGCGCCGCCGTCGAGCCCGATCCGGGTCCGGACGATCGACCCCAGGAAGCTCACGTCCTCGACCGGCCCGCGGAGCCGGTTCGCCCCGCCGCCGTCGCCAAGCTCGACGCTCTCGGGCCGGATCGCGACCGTGACCGTCGCGCCGTCGCGCGCATCCTCGATCGGCTTCGAGGTGCGGACCTCCTGGCCGTCGATCGACAACCGTCCGGCGGCCGCGTCGACGACCCGGCCGGCGATGAGGTTGAGCGTGCCGACGAACGAGGCGACGAACGAGGTCGCCGGGAAGTTGTAGATGTCGGCCGGGGCGCCGATCTGCTCGATCCGCCCCTCGTTCATCACGACCACGCGGTCCGAGAGGGAGAGCGCCTCCTCCTGATCGTGGGTGACGTAGACCGTCGTGATCCCGAGCTGGCGCTGGATCGTTCGGATCTCCTTGCGGAGCGCGACGCGGATCTTGGCATCGAGCGCCGAGAGCGGCTCGTCGAGAAGGAGGACCTGGGGCTCGATCGCGAGGGCGCGGGCGAGGGCCACCCGCTGCTGCTGGCCGCCCGAGAGTTGCCACGGGTACCGATCGCCCTTGTCGGGCAGGTGGATCAGCTCGAGCAACTCGGCGACCTTCTCGCGAGCGCGGGCGCGGGGCGTCCGCCGGACCTTCAAGCCGAACCCGATGTTGTCGGCGACGGTCATGTTCGGAAAGAGCGCGTACGACTGGAAGACCATGCCGACGTTGCGCCGGTTCGGCGGCTGGCGGGTGATCTCCTTGCCGTCGACGACGATCGATCCATCCGACGGGTGCTCGAAGCCGGCGATCATCCGCAGCGTCGTCGTCTTGCCGCAGCCCGACGGCCCCAGGAACGAGACGAACTCGCCGCGCTCCGTGGCCAGGTTGAAGTCCTCGACGGCGACGAAGTCGCCGAACAGCTTCCGGACGCCGGTCAGCTCGAGAAAGGTCATCGGTCCCTCACGGTGATGTGGCGGTCCGGGGGGCGCGGCCGCCTCATCGGGCATCGGCCGCTCATCGGGCGCCTGCCACCTGGACCCGTCCGCGCGCTCCGCGGCCGAGGAAGGCGATCGCGATCATCGCCAGCCAGGTCAGCCCGAAGCTGATGAGCGAGACCGACGCGGGCGTATACGGCTGGTTGCGCCCGAGCAGCGAGAGGTACGGCCCGAACGCGTCCGTCCGGGCGAGGAAGTTCGCGATCGTGTACTCGCCGATGACGATCGCCAGCGTCAGGAACGCGCCCGAGAGGAGTGACGTCCGGAGGTTCGGGAAGATCACCCGCCAGAGGATCCGGGTCCAGCCCGAGCCGAGGCTCTGGGCCGCCTCGGTCAGGCTCCGCACGTCGATCGCGGCGAGGCCGGTGTCGACGGCCCGGTACATGTACGGGAACGACAGGATCACGTACGCGCCGACCAGGACCAGGTCGCTGCCGAGGTCGGTCGCGGTCAGGACGAGCGGCCGGCTGCTGTAGACGCGGATGAGGCCGAAGACGAGCACGACCGGCGGGATGACGAACGGCATGAGCGTGACGAACTCGACGACCGGCCGCAGGCGGGGGACCCGGAGCCGAACCCAGTAGGCAGTCGGCACGATGATCAGGAGGCTCACGACGATCGTGATCACCCCGACCGTGAACGAGTAGGCGAGCCCGCCGAAGAATTTCGGGTCGTCGAGCACCTGGCGGTAGGCCAGGAAGATGTCGGGTCGGGTCCGGATCGAGTGGAAGAACGTGCCGACGAGCGGCACGATGAAGTACAGCGCGCCCAGGATGAAGATGAGCCACGCGATCGGGTTGCCGAACGAGCGCCGGGGGCGGCGAACCGCCGCGTCGACTGCGGGCCGTCGGGCGGCACTGGTGTCGACGTAGGGGTTGGCGCCGCTGCTCACGACCGCAGCCACCGTTCCGCCCGCCGCTGGAGGACCGTGTAGAGCCCGATCGAGACGGCCATGATCGCGACCATGCCCATCGCCATCGCGTAGCCGAGCCCCGGGTTGTGGAGGACGTCGCCGCGGATCTGGGCGCCGATGACGATCGGCACGAGGTTGAGCGTCCCGCCGGTGAGCTGGAACGCGGTCGCCTGGGCGCCGAACGCGTTGCCGAAGAGCAGGATCATCGCGCCCAGGATCGAGGGCGTGAGGATCGGCAGGGCGACGTGCTGCCAGTACTGGCGCGGCGACGCGCCCATGTTCTCCGCCGCCTCCCGCCACTCGCGGCGGAGGCCGTCCAGGGCGGGGGCGATGATCAGGACCATGAGCGGGAACTGGAAGTACATGTAGACGAGCTCGACGCCGAGCTTGGACGTCAGGCGGAAGCCGCTCTGGTACGGGTCGAAGCCCAGGTCGCGGAGGATGACGGTCAGGAAGCCGAGCTGGCCGAGGGTGAAGGTGAAGGCGAGCGCGAGCGGCACGCCGGCGAAGTTCGATGCCACGCCGGAGAACGTCATCAGGGCGGTCCGCAGGATCCGAGGCAGGCCGCCGAGGATCACCGAATAGGCGAGCAGGAGCCCGAAGAGCCCGCCGCCGACCGCGGTGACGAGGCTGACCTCGATCGTCGTGAGGAACGCGCCGGGAATGATCCCGGTCGAGAGATCCGCGTAGTTCTGGAGCGTCAGCTGGTCGTCGTTGTTCCGGAAGCTGCCGAGCACGAGCCAGATCGCCGGCAGGAACATGAAGGCGATCGAGAAGACGAAGAACGGAAGGAGCCCCAGCCACGCCCAGCCGAAGCGCCGACGAGCAGGGCGCGCGGCGGGCGCGCCCTGCTCGAGCGGTTGCGTGGCGGAGGCCACGGCGTCTGTCTGTGGACCGCGGTGCGGCCGCGCGCTACTGGATGTTCAGCCCGACTTCGGCGTCCCAGTTGCTCGTGATGAGCTCGGTCGCCGCGTTGAGCTGGTCGAGCGACGGGAAGACGGCGCCTTCGACGTCGGGAAGCTTGGCGAGCTGCTCGGCCGGGACCGCATCGGTCTCGACGAGGTTTTCGTAGCGGATCGGGTGGCAATAGCCCTTCAGCCAGATGTTCTGGCCCTCGTCCGAGAACAGGAACTCCTGCCAGAGCTTGGCGGCGTTCGGGTGCGGGGCGAACGCGCTGATCCCCTGGACGTAGACGCCGGCGAACCGGCCGCTGGCCGGCACGACGACCTCGATCTCGGGACCGCCGCTGGCCGCGGTGGTGTCGCGGTTCGAAAGCGCGTTGTAGGTCCAGCGAATCGTGATCGGCGTCTCGCCGGCGGCGACCGTCGCCGCGGTGGCGATGCCCGGCAGCAGGTTGCCCGCATCGTTGAGCTGCTTGAAGAAGTCAAGGCCCGGCTGCGCGTCGTCGAGCGATCCGCCGTTGGCCAGCGCGGCCGCGTAGACGCTCTGGATCGCCTGGTTCGACACGCGCGGATCGCCGGCGAGGGCGACCTGGCCCTTGTATTCGGGCTTCAGCAGGTCGGCCCAGTCCTGCGGCACATTGGCGACCACGGCCGTGTTCACCTCGAAGGACAACACGCCGTAGTAGTCGCCCCACCAGTACCCCTCGGGGTCCTTGGCGTCGTCCGGGATCGTGTCCCAGGTCGCGACCTTGTACGGCACCAGGAGGCCCTCCTCCTTGGCCGACGGGCCGAACGAGAGGCCGACGTCGATGACGTCCGGCGCCTGCGGGCCGGGGTTTTCCTTGTTGGCCTTGATCGCCTCGATCTCGTCACCCGAGCCCGCGTTCGGGTCGAGCTCGTTGATCTCCATCTGGTACTTCGACTTGAAGGTCTCGATCGACTCGCCGTAGTTGCACCAGTCGTGCGGCAGGGCAATCGTGGTGAGCGTGCCCTCGGCCTGGGCGGCGGCGATGAGCGCGGGATCCTCGGCCCCGGCCCCGGCACCGCTCGGCGACGCCGATGCGCCATCCGACGGGGGAGCCTGGCTGGGAGCGGCCGATGCGGCCGATGGGGCGCTCGTGGCGCCCGGGCTCGAGCAGGCGGACACGACGAAGGCGAAGATCGCCAGCGGCGTGAGGGTTCTCGTGAGCGCGCGCTTCGTGCTCAAATGTGCTCCTCCTCGGTGTGCGATACGTGACGCAGAACGCGGGCCCGCGACATGCGGCGCCCGAAGGCGATGCGGCTCCTCCTTGCGATCGCGCAGCCGAGTCCGCAGCAGGCGTGACGGCGGATCGTCGGTGCAGCGCATTTCACCGCCCACGGGACGGCGAGTCAAGAGTCTGATCGATGTGTCAACGGCCCGTGGCCCCCCTGTTGCACGTCGCGCGCCGGCGGCTGCGACCTCCGGCGCCTCCGAGCGCTCGATCAGCCATCGAACGGCGAAGCCGCCCGGCTCGGCGGCCGGGCGGCTTCGGAAATCGGCGCGGGTTCGGCGATCAGGCCGGAATCCAGGCTTTCCAGACGTCCTCGTTCTCGTCGACCCACTTCTTGGCCGCTTCCTCGGGCGTCATGTCCTGGTTCGTGATGTAGTCGGAGACCAGGTTCTGGTCCTCGTTCGTCCACTTGAAGTTCTTGACGAGCTCGTAGGCCTTGCCGCCTTCGGTCGCGAACTTCGTGCTGACGATCTTGTTGAGCGCGTACTCCGGGTAGTCGCAGGCGACCTTCTCGAGGTCGGCATCGCAACCCTCTTCATACGGCGGAAGACTGACCCGCACCAGGTCGATCTGGGAGTGCAGCCAGTGCGGATCCCAGAAGTAGCCGAGCAGCGGCTTCTTGTCCTGGACGGCCTGCTGGAACGCCGTGACCGTGGCCGCTTCACCGCCCGAGAAGATGACCTTGAAGTTCAGGTCGAGGTTCTCGATCAGCGCCTCGTCGTACTGGACGAACGAGGGGTCGCTGCCGAGGAACTGGCCGAGGTCGCCGGACTCGGAAGTCTTGAACAGGTCGGCGTACTTGTTGAGGTTCGCGAAGTCGGTGATGTCGGGGTTCTCGTCGGCCAGCCACTTGGGGATGTACCAGGCGATGATCCCGACGTTGCCGGTCTCGCCGGCGTTCTGGGCGACTTTGTCCTCCTCGATGTACTTCTTCTCGAGGTCGGGATGGCCCCAGTTCTCGATGATCACGTCGACCTCGCCGCTCGCGAAGCCCTGCCAGGAGACGTCCTCCTTGAGGTCCTTCTCGACGACGTCGTACCCCAGCTCGTTCTCCAGCAGGTAGCCGACCACCGCGGCGTTGGCCTCGTAGCCGACCCACGGGTTGATCGCGATGTTCACGGTGCCGCCGCCGCCACCACCCTGCGACGCGCCACCGCCGGGCGTCGCCGAACAGGCGGCAAGGGCGATGCTGAGGCCCGCGACGGCGACCGCGAGGCGCCGGACTCTGTCGTTCATCTCGTTACGCTCTCCTCCTCGCTACCGCTGCCCGAGTGGTCGGGCGGCGGGATGGCTCCATGATGGACCGCCGGGCCCTCGGCGTGAAGCCCAACCGGCACTGAAGCCTAACCGGCAACTGCGGGGGCCGGCGCTGGGACGGTTCCGGCGGCTCCCGGCGGCAGGCTCGGGCGCTGGCGGCGGCCGGCGCCCTGGGTGATCCGGTCGAGCATGATCCCGAGGAGGACGATCGCCACACCGGCCGCCAGCCCCTCCCCGAAGAAGTCGCGACGGGCGAACCCGGCGACGACGTCGTAGCCCAGCCCGCCCGCGCCGACCAGGCCGCCGACGACGACCATCGCGAGGACGAGCACGATGCCCTGGTTCGCCGCCACGAGGAGTGCCGGCCGGGCCATCGGCAGCTGGACCTTGAGGAGCAGCTGACGGGGTGTCGAGCCGGCCGATTCGGCGGCTTCGACGACCGTTTCGGGCACGAGCCGGATGCCTGCCTCCACGAGGCGGATCACCGGGGGCACCGCGTAGATGAGGGCCGCGACGATGCCCGTGAAGCGGGTCGGGCCGAAGAGGGCGACCGCGGGGATGAGGTAGACGAACGCCGGCATCGTCTGGGCCATGTCGAGGAGCGGCCGGAGCCCAGCCGAGAAGGCGTTGCTGCGAGCCGACGCGATCCCCAGCAGGAGCCCCACGATCAGCGTGAGCGCCGTGGCCACGAGCACCGACGTGAGGGTCTCCATGCTGTGCTCCCACAGCTGCAGGCCGATGATCGCGGCGAGGCAGACCCCGGCGATGACGGCCGGTCCGGGGCCGCTGACGAGCAGCGCGATCGCCACGGTCACCGCGGCGACGAGCCACCATGGCGCCGAGGTGAGCAGGCCCTGGATCGGGTTGATGACGCCGTACGTGGCGGCGTCGCGGAGGCCGGAGGTGAGGCCCGTCGCGTTCGACCGGAGCCAGCCGACGATCTCGTTGACGAAACCCGAGAAGGAGAACGCGATCTCCTCGGGGAAGTCCGGTTCGGCGAGGAGCAGGCGTCCGGCGAGGATGCCCGCTGCGGCGAGTCCGATCGCGGCGGGGACGAGCGCCCGACGGCCGCGTCCGGACGCCCTGCGGGCCGCCTGCACCCGTGGGTCGACCCGTTCACCGGCCTTCGTCGTGAACCGGTCCAGGACGACCGCGATGATCACGATCGCGAGGCCGGCATCGAACGCGGTCCCGACGTCCACCTGCTGGAGGGCCCGGATGATGTCCTTGCCCAGGCCGGGTGCATCGACGAGGACCGTGATCACGACCATCGAGAGGGCCATCATCATCGTCTGGTTGACGCCGAGGATGATCGTCCGAAGGGCCATCGGGAGCTGGACCTTGCCGAGGACCTGGGCCTGCGTCGACCCGAGCGCCGTCGCCGCCTCGACGGTCGTCGGGGACACGCCGCGGATCCCGAGGGCCGTGATCCGGATCGCGGGCGGGATCGCGTAGATCATCGTCGCGATCGCAGCGGTCGCGGGGCCGATGAGGAAGAACAGCGCGAGCGGCGCGAGGTAGGCGAACGTCGGCATGATCTGCATCACGTCGAGCACCGGCCAGACGAGCCGCATGAACCGGTCGTTGCGCCCGGCGAGGATCCCGAGCGGGAGGCCGATCCCCAGGGACAGGACGACCGCGGCCAGCGTCAGGGCGAGCGTGTCGACGCTCGACTCCCACAGCCCCAGGACGCCGAACGAGAGGACGCCAGTCACGCCGAGCAGCGCCAGGCGCCAGCCGCCGATGACAAGTCCGATCGCGCCGGCCACCGCCACGAGGCCCGGCCACGTGAGGCCCCGGAAGACCGCGATGAAGAGGTCGACGAGGCCGCCGACCGCGACCCGGATCGGGGTGATGAGGGGGATCGAGTTGCGGTTGTCCTCGACCGTCTCGCGCAGCTCGTTGAGTGAGCGGAACAGGTCGGCGTCGTTGTCGTGGGGCAGCGTGAACTGGCCGCGGAAGGCGAGATAGGCAAGGATCGCGGCGACCGCCATGAGCGCGGCCCACGCCCGCCGCGGGACGCCGGGCACGAACCGCTGCGCCGCGACCCCGACGGCCGTCACGTCAGGCGCCCTCGTCGCCCGCGATCGCGCTCAGGATGTCGGCCCGATCGACGACCCCGAGCAGGCGCCCGTCGGCGACGACCCGGATCGGCTTCTCCGTGGCGGTCGCCGCATGGACGGCAGAGCGGATGATCGCGCTCGGCGGGAACTCGGGGCCGTCGAGCTCGTCGTCGTCGCGCGGGTCGCGCATGACCCAGCGGAGCGACAGCACGTGGGCCCGCGGCACGTCCTGGACGAAGTCGCGGACGTAGTCGTCGACCGGGGCTCCGACGAGTTCCTCCGGGCGTCCGGCCTGGACGATCCGGCCCTCGCGCATG
Organism: Candidatus Limnocylindrales bacterium; assembly: GCA_035759195.1. GTDB lineage: Bacteria > Chloroflexota > Limnocylindria > Limnocylindrales > CSP1-4 > CF-46. Next base: position 3,106 of record DASTVH010000243.1, on the reverse strand, counting down.
ATCACGACGTGGTCGCCGAGCTTCAGGGCCTCGGCGAGGTCGTGGGTGATGAAGATCATCGTCTTGCCCACCTCGTGGTGCAGCCGGATGACCTCGTTCTGCATGTCCCGCCGGATCAGCGGGTCGAGCGCGCTGAACGGCTCGTCGAAGAACATCACCTCGGGGTCCACGGCCAGGGCCCGGGCCAGCCCGACGCGCTGCTGCATCCCGCCCGAGAGCTGGTCGGGATAGCTGTTGGCATGGCCCTCGAGCCCGACGAGCGAGAGCATCTCCTCGGCTCGCGCGTGGCGGGCGGCCCGGCCCTCGCCCCGGATCTCGAGGCCGTAGGCGACGTTGTCGATCACCCGCCGGTGCGGCAGCAGGCCGAAGTGCTGGAAGACCATCGAGAACTTGCGTCGACGAAGCTCTCGCAGGCGGCGGGCGTCGGCCTTGCGGACGTCCTCGCCGTCGAAGAGGATCTCGCCGGCCGTCGGCTCGATGAGGCGGGTCAGGCAGCGGACGAGCGTGGACTTGCCGCTGCCCGAGAGGCCCATGACGACGAAGACCTCGCCGCGGCGGACGTCGAACCCGACGTCGCGGACCGCGATCGTCGAACCATGCTTCCAGCGAAGCTCGGCGTTCGGGAGCTCGGCGTCGGGCGTGCCGATGAGGCGGTGTTCGGCATGGCCGAAGATTTTCCAGAGGCCCTTGACCGAGATCGTCGCACCGCCGGCCGGCGCGTCCGCGGCGGGGGGCTGCGGGGCGGTGGGCTGCTCGGCGGCGACGGTCACTCCGGGGCTCCCTTGGACGGCGACGTCGCCCGAAGGTACACCACGCGGCAGCCCGAAGTCAGCCCTCGAACCAGCCGCTCGGGCCGGGATTCGTGTTCTGGTAGATGTGCTTGGCCTCGCGATACTCGTCGAGGCCGGTCGGTCCCAGCTCGCGACCGATCCCGGACTGCTTGAAGCCGCCCCACTCGGCCTGCGGCATGTAGGTGTTGTAGTCGTTGATCCAGACGGTGCCGTGGCGCAGCCGGCCGGCGACCCGCTGGGCCCGGCTCGCGTCGGCCGTCCAGACCGCTCCGGCCAGGCCGTAGGTCGTGTCGTTGCCGAGGCGCACCGCCTCGTCCTCGGTCGAGAACCGCTCGACCGTGACGACCGGACCGAAGACCTCCTCGCGGATGATCGTCATGTCCGGGCTGCAGTCGGCGAACACGGTCGGGCGGAGGTAGAAGCCGGCTTGCAGCTCCGGGTCGTCCGGTCTGCGGCCGCCGGCCACCAGGCGGGCGCCCTGCTCGATCGCCCCGGCGATGTAGCGCTCGACCTTGGCCCGGTGGTCGGCCGAGATGAGGGCGCCGGTCTCGGTGCGGTCGTCGAGGCCCGGTCCCAGGCGGATCCGGTCGGCCCGCCGGCCGAGCTCCTCGACGAATCGGTCGTGGATCGCGTCCTCGACGATGAGCCGGCAGCCCGCCGAGCAGACCTGGCCGCTGTGGACGAACGCCGCTGTCAGCGCGTTGTCGACCGCGGTCTCGAAGTCGGCGTCGGCGAACACGATGTTCGGGCTCTTGCCCCCGAGCTCGAGGGCGACGCGCTTCACGTTCGCGGCCGACGCCTGGAGGATCCGCCGGCCGGCCTCGATCCCGCCGGTCATCGAGACCATGTCCACGTCGGGGCTGGCCGCGAGCGCCTCGCCGACCCGCCCGCCCGGCCCCAGGACGAGGTTCGCGACGCCGGCCGGAACGCCCGCCTCCTCGAGCAGCTCGACGAGGATGATCGTCGTGAGCGGCGTGTACGAGGCGGGCTTGATCACCATCGTGTCGCCGGCGGCGATCGCGGGGGCGACCTTCCAGCTGATCTGGAGGAGCGGGTAGTTCCACGGCCCGATGAGCCCGCAGACCCCGAGTGGCTCGTACACGATCTTCGCGATCGCGTCCGTCCCGGGCGTCGCGACGAGGCGCCCGGCTTCCTTGTCGGCCAGGCCGGCGTAGTAGCGGAAGACCTTCACGACGTCCTCGACGTCCCAGCAGCTCTCGCGGAGCGCCTTGCCGGTGTTGAGGGTCTCCGCCCGGGCGATCCGGTCCTTCTCGCGCTCCAGCAGGTCGGCGACGCGGAAGAGGATCGCGCCGCGTTCGGCGGCCGGCCGCCACGGCCAGTCGGTCGTGTCGAAGGCGCGCCGGGCGGCCGCGATCGCCCGCTCGACGTCGGCGTCGTCGGCGACGTCGACGGTCGCGACGACCGATCCGTCGGACGGGGAGATGACCTCGCTCGTCGCGCCGGACGCGGGCGCGGTCCACTCGCCGTCGATGTACAGGTTCGGCATGGGGTCCTCGGGTGACGGAGTCGCCATACCGAGGATGCGTCGGCGCGGCGGCGGGGGTCAAGGCACGTTCCGCCACGCGCGGGCCGGTCGCGGCGTCTCCCTCCCCGCCGCGGATCGCCACTGCTGACCGCCGCGGCTCCCCCCGCCGCGGCTCGCCACGGCTCCCCCGCCGCCCCATATTCCGTGGAGGCGTATCCGGCCGCAAGGCGCGGCCGACACGCCGGTTCCAAGGCCTGAATATCGGCCGGATGCATATCCTGGCGCCCAACGCGCCCCTCAGCCCCGATCGTGCCGCGCGGTAAACATGGACGGAATATCCGACGGCGCTCAGGTGCGTTACCCGCGCCGCAGGCGCGCCGGCGGCCGCCACCCGCCGGCTTCTGTGCCGCCACGCGGACCAAGCGACCGGCGAGAGCCTCGAGGACGGTCGCGACGAGCCCCTCAGCCGCCCGGCGGTCCGCCACGCGCAACAGGCGACCGGCGAAGGAGCCGAAACGGCGCCCGGCCGCGATCCCGGCGGTCCCTTGGTCCGCTACGCGCAACACGTGCCGCCGGCTGCTGGCCGCCGTCCGCCGGCCGCGCGCCAACGCGGCGCCCTGCCGCGATCCCGGCGGTCGCTTGGTGCGCCTCGCGAAACACCTGCCGCCTGCCACGGGCCCCCGCCGCGGGTCGCCGCGCCACGGGTCGCATCGGGACGCCGACCGCCCCGACGGGTGCACTTCCAGAGCGCGATACTCTGCCCTTGGCCCGTCACCGAGAACACGAGGACCTCCGCCGATGAGCTCGCTCCCCGATCAGGCACGCGTCG
>DASTVH010000242.1:0-7590 GCA_035759195.1 Candidatus Limnocylindrales bacterium | reverse complement strand
GGGGCTCCCGGGTCTCCTCACCGAGCGGCGCCGCCGCCTCGAAGCCGATGAAGGCAAGCAGGCAGAAGATCATCCCCTGGAAAGCCGGCCGGACGCCGTCGGCCCCGGGAACGAAGACGTTCAGCGTGTTCTGGTCCGCGTTCGCGATCAGGAGCAGCGAGATGAGCAGGAAGATCGCGATCTCGATGACGCCCAAAACGAGCCCGGCACGCGTCGAGATCGCGACGCCCCGATAGGTGAGCCACCAGACTGCGAGCCCGCAGAGGATGGCGAGGGCGAGCCACGCGAACTCGAAGGAGATGCCAAGGTACGACGAGAGGAAGATTGCCCCGTAGAAGCCGAAGCCTCCGAGAAGGAGCGGCATCACCAGCGGCTCGGCGAGGGCGAAGCCCCAGGCGACGAGCCAGCCGAAGAACGAGCCCAGCCCGTTGCGGACATAGGTGAACATCCCGCCTGCCGATGGCAGGTGCCGGGCGAGCTCGGCCATGGAGAACGCCGTGAACAGGACGGCGATCATCGCGAACAGCACGGCCAGCGGCGTGATGCCGCCGGCGAATGACGTGGCCGCACCGATCGAGAGTGCCGTCGCAACTGCCGGCGCCATGTGGGTGATCGACTGGAACAGCACCTCGGGCAGCCCGATCGCGTCGCGCTCCAGTGATGGTGCCGCATCCCCCATCGGTCGCTCGGTCGCGGTCATCCTGACCTCCCTCCACCCCCAACCCGGCAGGTAGCTCGGCTCGCCTGGGCCGGAACGGAGCCGCGCGGCGAATACTAGGCGCGGCCCACGGCTCAGGGAAGAGGGAGAATCAATGCGGCGACCATTGCGGCGGCGCGCCGCCGCTCCAGAGCGCAGAGTCCCCGGCTCATCGAGGATCACCGTGCCCGAGGCGATCCTGCACCGCGGAAACGGCGGCCCTGAGCCCGGATCCGGCGACGAGCCCGAACGCCGCCTCGTGCAGACGACCGACGAACGGCAGCCTGGAGTGGAGGACGGCCTCCTGCCGGACGTGCGTTCCACGCGGGCCCGGCTGGATCTCGATCACGAGGTCCATGTCCATGAGCCTGTTCGACGACCGGTGAACCTGTCGTCGCGGCGCATCCCATTCGACGATCAGCCAGTCGCTGACGTCCTTCAAGCCCATCATCCGGGTCCGCTCGCGGTAGGTCCGGCCCACTCCCGTCGGGCCGTTCACCCAGATGACCTCATCGACGAACGGGATCCAATCGGCTGATCCGGCGATGTCCCCGTAGAGCTCCCAGACGCGATCCGGCGATGCGGCCACGAAGCCTTCGGCGGCGACGCGCGTCGTCCGCACGGCGAGACTCGTCGGCCGGGGGTCAGATTCGTTGGCGATCATGGCAGGACTCCGGATGGTGACGCTCCCGGCGTGGGCGGGCGCCGTCAGAAGATGGATAGTGGCACTATCCACTCGTGGATCGCCATGGACAAATGACACCCTTCGGGGCGGGCCCCCACATAGAACCCAAACCGTGGGGCCGGGCCGACCGCCCGGTCGTGAACCTCCACCCCATGGGCGGTGTATGTCCGGGTGATCGGCCCCATGGGTCGGATGCGGGAGGAATCAGGCGGCTTGCTCCGTTCGGCCGGCCTCTGGCGCGCGCTGCTGCACCGAAGTCGGTCCGACTGGCCGGTGGTCCTCGCGGCTGGGGCGCTCCTGCTCTGCGCGACCGTGCTCCTCGCCGCGGGCGCGGTCTACGGCGACGTCGTGGCCGACGGCGGAATGCGCCGGGCGATCCTCGACGCGCCGCCCCAGGACCGGGTCGTCGTCGTCACCTCGACGTCCGGCCCGGCCGACGTCGGCGCGATCGACGAGGCGGTCACCGAGCACGCGACCGAGATCCTCGGCGCTGGCGGTGGGGAGGTCGGACTCGTCATCCGGACCGGCGGCTTCGTCCGGGCCGGCCTCGACCCCGACGACCCAGGCGGGCTGACCCGGCTCGCCGCGTACCGGGCCATCGAGGAGCACGCGACGATCGTCGATGGGCGCTGGCCCGAGCCCGGCGGCGACCCGTTCGAGGCGGTCCTCTCCGAGGGGGCCGCGAAGGCGCTCGACGCCGCGCACGGGTCCATTCTCGAGCTCGTCAGCCGCGACAACCCGTCCGTCACGGCTCGGGTCCAGATCGTCGGGATCTGGCGGGCCGACCGGGACGATCCCTACTGGACGGGCGACGTGCTCGAGCTCGAGGGTGTCGAGACGCGCGGTCCGTTCACGACGAGCGGCCCGATCGTCATCCCGAGCAACGACCTGGTCCGCCGGCTCGCGGTGCGCGAGCTCGACCTCGAGTGGCGGGCGTTCCCGGACGTCGACGGGCTCCGGGTCGACGGCCTCGAGTCGCTTCGCGTCGGGATCGAGTCGCTCGACGAGCGGCTGCGAGACGCGCGACTGCCGGGTCGCTCGCTGCGGGTCGTCTCGGAGCTGCCGGGGACGCTCGCCCAGCTCGACCGGGCGACGCTCGTCAGCCGGAGCGGCGTCATGCTGCTGACCGTCCAGTTCGCCATTCTCGCCGGCTACGCGATCGTGCTCGTCGCCGGGATGCTCATCGAGCGGCGGAGGGTCGAGGCGGCGCTGCTCCGATCGCGCGGCGCGAGCACCCTCCACCTGGCCGCGATGGCCTTCGGCGAGGCGCTTCTCCTTGCGATCCCGGCCGCGATCGTCGCGCCGTGGCTCGCGGTCTGGGTCGTCCAGCTGCTCGGCTCGGTCGGGCCGCTGGCCGAGGCCCGGATCGTGTCGACGGCCGTGGTCGACCCGGGCGTGATGCTCGTGGCCGGTGCCGCCGCGTTCGCCTGTGTCCTGGCCCTGACCCTGCCCTCGCTCGCCGGCGGCGGGGACCCGGCCGGCGTACGGGCCCGGCTGGCCCGCCAGGTCGGCCGGACGTTCGCGACGCGGATCGGGGTCGACATCGTCCTCGTCGTCGTCGCCGCGATCGGGCTCTGGCAGCTGCGCCTCTACGGCTCGCCGCTCACCGAGAACGCCCGGGGCACGCTCGGCTTCGACCCCGTCCTCGTCGCCGCGCCCGGCATCGGGCTCCTGGCCGGCGGCATCCTGGCGACCCGCCTCGTGCCGCGAATCGCCGAGATCGCCGAGCGGGTGCTCGACCGGCGGCGCGGCCTCGTCCCGGCGATCGGGTCGCGTCAGCTGGCCCGCCGACCGCTCCGCTACACCCGATCGGCGCTCCTGCTCATGCTGGCGGCGGCGCTCGGCACGTTTGCCGCCAGCGACGCCGCGACGTGGCAGCGATCGCAGGCGGACCAGGCGACGTACCAGGTCGCTGCCGACGTCCGCGTCGGCTTCGACGACCTTGCCCTGCCGAGCTGGGCCGTCGGCCCGGCGATCCGCTCGTTCGAGGGCGTGACCGACGCCCGCCCGATCGTCCGGAGCACGGTCGACGTCGGCCGCGCCGTGCGGAGCGGCCAGCTCCTCGGGATCGATCCGGTCGCGACGCCGCCGCTCGTCAATTACCCGAGTGCCGACGCCGCGGCGCGGCTGCCGGCGCTCCTCGCCGGCCTCGCGGACGAGCGACCGTCGAACGCCGCCGTCACGCTCGACGGGGAGCTGCGTCGCCTCGGGGTCGTCCTTGACGCGGCGCTCGGCCCGGACACGGAAGCCGACCCCGAGGCGACGATCCCCCCGGACTACGCGGGCATCGCGGTCGCCGTGCTGCTCGAGGACGGTGACGGGCGACTTCACCGGGTGACCGGTGAGACCGGCCGATTCGGAGGCGACGGCCAGCGGATCGAGATCCCGCTCACGACCATCGTCGATGATGCCGAGGTCGAGTTTCCCGGCCCGGCCAGCCTCCAGGCCATCGAGCTCTCGTTCGTCGGTCCGCGCGACATCATCGCGATCGGCCGGGTCGACGTCGTTCGCGTCGTCGCCAGCCTCACGACCGTCGGCGACGACTGGGTCGACGTCGGCTGGGCCCCGAACGCGACCGGCTGGCGCTGGGTGGCGGTCCGGAGCGGCGACGATCGCTCCTACCGGCCGCCGCCCGGTGGACCGGGCTCGATCGTCTTCGGCTACGAGCCGGGGCTTGCCGAACCGCTCTTCGGCGGCGGCGGGAGCGCGGTCTTCCGCTCGGTCGCGACTCCCGCCGAGGCCGCCGTCCTGCCTGCCGTCGTCAGCGACGCGTTCCTGGCCGGGAGCGGTGCCGCGGTCGGCGAGGAGCTCGCCGTGGCGGCCACCGGCCAGCGGCTGACGATGCGGGTCGTCGGCAGCACGCCCGACTTCCCGTCCCTCGATCCGCGCGTCCCGTTCGCGATCGTCGACGCGACGACGCTCGAGCGGGCCCGCCAGGCGGGGACCGGCCAGCTCGTGCCGACCCGCGAGTGGTGGCTGGCGGTTGATCCGTCGAGTGCTCCGGTCGTCGAGGAGGCTCTCCGCCGGGCGCCGGTGGCAGCCGACGAGGTCGTCGGACGCGAATCCCTGACCCGGTCGCTTGCCGGCGACCCGGTTTCGCTCGGGATCATCGGCGCCCTCGGCCTCGGGGCGCTGGCGGCGCTCGTCTTCGCCGCGATCGGCTTCGTGGTGTCGGCGACCGTCGCGACGAGCGAGCGCGTGACCGAATTCGCCATCCTCCGGGCGCTCGGCCTGTCGGTCCGCGAGCTGTCGGCATGGGTCTCCCTCGAGAACGCGTTCCTCCTCGTGTTCGGCCTCGTCGCGGGGTCCGGACTCGGGATCCTGCTCGCCTGGCTCGTCCTGCCGTTCGCGACGCTGACCGAGAGCGGCGAGGCCGCCGTGCCGGCCGCCGAGATCGTCGTGCCCTGGACCGCGATGCTGCCGATCTACGTCGCGGCGCTGGGGCTCTTCGCGGTGACCGTCGTCCTCGTGACGCGCCAGGTTCGAGCCGCGGCGATCAGCACGGTCCTCCGGGCGGGCGAGGAATGACGGCGGCGCTGCTCATGGCCGTCCGCCGCTTCCGCGACGGCCGTGTCGCGCTGCTCGGGCTGGCCGTCCTCGTCCTCGTGACGGCCGCCTGCGCGGCCGCAGCCCCGCGGCTCCTCGACCGGTTTGCGGACGACGCATTGCGCGGCGCCGTTGCCGGCGCGAGCCCCTTCGATCGGAACGTCCAGCTCGTCCAGGAACGGCGCTACGAAGCCGACGGCGGCGACGACCCGATGGCCAACGTCGCGGAGGCGGGTGAACGCCTCGAGGCCCAGATGCCGGCAGGCGTCCCGGCGCTGTTCGGTCGCCGGGTCTACGTCGTCGACACGTTCCGCTGGTCGATCGTCAACGACACGCCCGACCCGAGCTTCCTGCGCCTCCGGATCCAGCAGGGCGCCGAGGACGAGATCCGGATCGTCGAGGGCCGGGCGCCGACCGCGGCGACACGGACGGTCGTCGAGGACCGGCCCGACCCCGAGGACGACCTCGAGATCACCGTGCTCGAGGTGGCGCTGTCGGTCGAGTCGCTCGACGCGATCGGCATGGCGGTCGGCGATACGATCCGGCTCACGCCCGACGAGAACGACCGCCTCGTCGGCCGCGGCGGAGTTCCCGAGGAGAGCGCGGTCGACATCGTCGGCGTCTTCGAGGTCGCCGACCCTGCCGCCGAGTACTGGCTCGGGGACAGCGCGCTCGTTCGCCCGTCGATCCGCTCGATCGATCGTCGGAGCGATGCCCGGCTGTACGACCTGACGGCGCTCATCCCGGCCTCCGCGTACCCCGAGCTGTTGGCGGCGACGCGGCTGAACCACAACCCGTTCCGCTACACGTTCCAGTACCTGCTCGACGTCGACCGTCTCGAATCCGAAGAGCTGGCCGAGGTCCTGCCCGGCCTGCGCCGCCTCGAGAGCACGTTCCCGGCCACGGGCGGCGTGGGGGTCGAGGCCGGGACCGGCCTGCGCAGCGGGCTGCTGCCGCTCCTCGAGGCGCAGCGGGCCGGCTGGGCCGCTGCCGTCGCCGTCCTCGCCGTCGTGGGCCTCGGTCCGGCAGCCGTCGGGGTGGCCGCTCTGGCGCTCGTCGGGGTCTTCGTGATGCAGCGGCGGCGGCCGGCACTCGCGCTCGGTCGGGCCCGCGGTGCGTCGGCCGGTCAGCTCGCGGGTGCTGTGCTCATCGAGGGGCTCGTCCTGAGCCTGCCGCCGGCGGCGCTCGCAGCCGCGCTCGCGTGGGCCCTCCTGCCCGGCGGTCCGGACCTCCCGACAATCGCCGGGGCCGCGATCGTCGCCGGGACCACGACGCTGCTCCTCCTGGCGGCCGGGGCGCCGGTCGCGGTCGCCCAGCCGCGTGCGCCCGGCCGCGACGCGAGCATCCTGCGCCGGCCCGGGCCGCGCCGCCTGGCCCTCGAGGCGCTCGTTGTCGTGCTTGCGATCGGGGGCGCCTATCTGCTGCGGGAGCGCGGGGTACGGGGCACGAGCAGCGCAGCCGAGCTGTCCGGTGCCGATCCATTCATCGCCGCCGTCCCGGCCCTGGCAGGACTCGCCGCGGGTATCCTGGCCGTCCGGCTCCTGCCGCTGCCGATGCTGCTGCTGTCCCGCCTCGCGGCCTTCCGGCGGGACCTGGTGCCGGTGCTGGCGCTGCGGCGGGTGACCCGGGGCGGGACGAGCGGTCCGGTTCTCATCGTGCTGATGGCGACCGCGACGATCGGGACGTTCGGCGGCGCGACCCTGGTCCATCTCGACCGCGGCGCCGAAACGGTGGCCTGGCAGGAGATCGGCGCGCCGTACCGGCTGACGCTCGAGGACGGGCCGCTGCCGGATGCCCTGGATCCGCGGGAGCTACCCGGCGTCCAGGTGGCGGCCGGCCAGCTCGAGATCTCGACCGTCCTTGCGACCCGCTTCCTGCCGCTCCAGATGATCGCTTTGGACGCGGGCGACTACGCCTCGGTCGTGGCCGCGACCGGCGGCGACCCGCGGCTGCCGCCCGAGCTTCGTGCGCCGACCGCGGCCGAGCCGCTGCCGGCGATCGCCTCGCGCCAGCTCACGAGCGGCCCGGAGGGGATCGGCGTCGGCGGAACGTTCCAGCTCGTCGTCGAGGGCTACCCGGTGACGTTCCGGATCGTCGAGGTCCGCGACACGTACCCGACGATGGCGGCGAACCAGACATTCGTCATCGTCTCCCGAACCCAGCTCCGGGCCCTCCGCGCGGACGCGGCGCTGCGGGCGTCGACCGCGCTCTACCTGCGGGCGCCCGAGACGCCCGAGGCAGCGGCCGCGATCCGCGACGCGCTCCGGCGCAACGTTCCCGGGGCGCGGCTCGAGAGCCGGGCCGAACGGACGGCGGCGATCCGCTCGTCCCCGATCGTCGAATCGCTCGTGGCCGGGGTCGCCGCGGCCGCGGCCGTGGCACTCGCCTACGCCGCCCTCGCGGTGACCGCCGCGCTCGCCCTCGCCGGCGCGGCGCGCGCGGTCGAGGTCGCCCACCTGCGGACGCTCGGCCTGACCCGGCGCGAGGCCCTCGGCCTGGTTGTGGTCGAGCACGGACCCACGATCATCGTCGCCTTCGCCGCCGGCGCGGCACTCGGGATCGGTCTCTTCGCGCTGCTCCGCGAGGGCCTCGGCCTGTCCGACCTCGTCGGGGCGGAGGTCGACGTCGCCGTCGGCGCCGATCCGGTCCAGCTCGCGGCGAT
>DASTVH010000241.1:0-14631 GCA_035759195.1 Candidatus Limnocylindrales bacterium | reverse complement strand
GACTCGACGAGCAGCAGGTCGCGGTGGCGGGCGGCGACGAACCCCTCCGCGGTGGCGTGGTCGAGGAAGGCGACGAGCCGCTCGAAGTAGCCGCCGGGGTCGAGGACGCCGATGGGCTTGGCGTGGAGCTCGAGCTGGGCCCACGACAGCACCTCGGCCAGCTCCTCGAGCGTGCCCAGCCCGCCGGGGAGGGCGATGAAGGCGTCCGACAGCTCGGCCATGACCGCCTTGCGCTCGTGGAGCGTCGTCACGATCCGCAGATCGCTCACGCCGGTGTGGGCCAGTTCGCGGTCGACGAGGCCGGCCGGGATGACGCCGGTCACCCGACCGCCGGCCGCCAGGGCACCGTCGGCGAGCGCGCCCATGAGTCCCCGCCGGCCGCCGCCGAACACGATCTCGATCCCGCGGCCGGCGAGGGTCGCCCCGACCTGTGCGGCGGCGGCCGCGTAGCGCGGGTCGCGTCCGGAGCCGGCTCCGCAGAAGACGCAGATCCGTCGGGGCGAGGCCATCGTTCAGAACCCCAGGTCGCGAAGGATCGGGGTCATCCGCCGGGCCGCCGCGCCGCGGTGCGAGATCCGGTGCTTCTCCTCGGGCGACCAGAGGCCCAGCGTCCGCCCGCCCGGCGGCTCCGACGCCGGCTCGAAGATCGGGTCGTAGCCGAAGCCTCCCGTCCCTCGCGGTCTGCTCGCGATCCGGCCGCGGCAGGTTCCGCGGACCGTGACGACGGGGATGCCGCCGCGCGGGCCCGCGTCGTCGGGCAGTGCCAGGGCGAGGACGCAGACGTACCGCGCCCCGCGCTGTTCCGGCGGCAGGCCGGCGAGCGCGCGCAGGAGCTTCGCGTTGTTGTCCTCGTCGGTCGCGTCCTCGCCGGCGAAGCGGCGGGTTCGGACGCCGGGGCCGCCGCCGAGCGCGTCGACCTCGATGCCCGAATCGTCGGCGAGCGTCGGCAGGCCGCTCGCCCGGGCACCGGCGCGGGCCTTGAGCCGGGCGTTCGCGGCGAACGTCGCCCCGGTCTCCGCCACGTCGCCGGCGACCCCGACGTCGTCGAGGTCGACGAGCTCGGCCCGCTCGAGCGCGAGCAGCTCGCGCAGCTCGCCGAGCTTGTGCCGGGAACGGGTCGCGACGAGGAGGCGCGGCCGATCGGCGGCCGCGCGGCCGATCGGAGCGTCGGCCGACTGTTTTCGGGACGCGCCCACGCTCAGCGCTTGACGGTCGCGAGCACCTCGGCCTGGGCTTCGAAGAGGCGCTCGAGCCCGGCCGAGGCGAGGTCGATGAGCCCGTCCATCGCAGCCCGGTCGAACGGCTTGCCCTCGGCCGTGCCCTGGACCTCGACGAAGGCGCCGGCGTCGGTGCCGACGACGTTGAAGTCGACGTCGGCCCGCGAGTCCTCGCTGTAGTCGAGATCGAGGAGGGCCTGGCCGTCGACGAGCCCGACGCTGACCGCCGCGACCCTGCCGACGAGGTGGCGATCCATGCCGTACGTGATGAGGGCCGCCGCGAGGGCGACGTAGCCGCCGGTGATCGACGCGGTCCGCGTCCCGCCGTCGGCCTGGAGCACGTCGCAGTCGACCGTGATCGTCCGCTCGCCGAGACGCGAGAGGTCGACCGCGTCGCGGAGCGAGCGCCCGATGAGCCGCTGGATCTCGTGCGTCCGCCCGCCGAGCCGGCCCTTGACCGATTCGCGGTCGGTCCGTTCGGCGGTCGCCCGCGGCAGCATCGAGTACTCGGCCGTGACCCAGCCGGTGCCCTTGCCGCGGAGGTGGGGCGGTACCCGATCGGCGATCGTCGCTGCGCACAGGACCTGGGTGTCGCCGACCCGGATGAGGCACGAGCCCTCCGCCCACTTCTGGACGCCGAGGGTGAAGCCGACCGGGCGGAGCTGGGTCGGGACGCGGCCGTCGGCGCGCAGCGTCGGGCGGTTGCCGATGGTCATCGGGGGATCTCCTTCTCTTCGGCCTTGGCGTCGTCCCAGAGCCCGTCGAGCTCCTCGAACGAGAGGTCCCGGAGGGCGACGCCGCGGGTCGCCGCGCGGCGTTCGACGCTCCGGAACCGGCGACGGAACTTGTCGTTCGCGGCGCGCAGGGCGGCCTCGGCCTCGATCCCGTGCCACCGGGCGACGTTGACGAGGACGAACAGGAGGTCGCCGTATTCCTCCGCTCGTTCCACGTCCGTGACCGCCGCGCGCAGCTCGGCCAGCTCTTCGGCGACCTTGTCGAGCACGCCCTCGACGGTCGGCCACTCGTAGCCGATGTTGGCCGCCCGCTCCTGCATCTCCTGGCTCGCGGCGAGCGCCGGCAGGATCCGGCTGACCCCGTCGAGCGCACCCTTCGGCTCGCGCGGCGGCCCGTCGCCGGCGACGTCGCGGTCGGATTCGCCATCGCCGCCATCGGCCCCGGCCCGCTCGTCGGCCTTGATCCGCTCCCACTGGCGGTTGACGTCCGACGCGGTCCGGACCTCCGCGTCGCCGAAGACGTGGGGATGGCGGCGGACGATCTTCGTCGCGATCGCGGCGTTGACGTCGGTCAGATCGAAGATGCCCTCCTCCGCGGCCAGCTGGGCGTGAAGGACGACCTGGAGCAGGAGGTCGCCGAGCTCCTCGGCGAGGGCCGGTCCGGGCGCCGATCCGAGGGCATCGTAGACCTCGTACGCCTCCTCGAGGAGGTGGTTGCGCAGCGATTCGTGGGTCTGCTCGCGGTCCCACGGGCAGCCGTCCGGCCGGCGCAGGCGGTCGGAGATCCAGGGCATCGCCCAGGGACTGGCGACGGCTCGCTCGGGGGCGACGGGCGCGAGGTAGAGCGGCGTCTCGAGGTCCGCCGCGGCGAGATCGGCGATCGAGGACGCCTCGGCCGCGCCGAATCGGCCCACCGGGTGGTCGGCCGGGTAGAGCCGCCCCAGCACCCCGAGCGGGTCGCTCCCGTCCGGACCGTGGCGACCCGGCAGCGACCCGCTCGCGTCCGGCTCGCCTGCCGGAGCGGGCGCGGCCCGCAGCAGCGCCAGCGGCACGACGAGGGCCGGCCGGGACGGCTCGAGCGGCGTCGCCGTCAGCCGTTCGGCGGCGATCACCTGGAGGCCGGCCGCGAGGTCGAGGCCCCAGCGGAGACGGGCTTCGGCGACGAGCGCGTCGAGCACCGGCCCGGAGTCAGGCCAGCCCGGCCTCGGCGAGCAGGTCGCGCGTGATCCTCACCGCGTCCTTCTTCTCGCCGTACCAGTTCTGGAACGCCCGGCTCTCGATGATCGTGAGCTGCTCCTCGTCGGGCTCGGCGGTCCGCTCCTCGAGTACCTCGTAGAGGAAAACGCCGCCGTTCTCGATCTCGACGATCTCGCTGAGGCCGCCGACCGGAGCCTCGAAGATCGCCCGGATCAGGCGGGCGTCGAGGATGCCCGGGACGACCCAGCCGCGGTCGCCGCCGGCCCCCGCCTCGTTGCCTTCGGAGTAATCGCGGGCGAGCTGCTCGAAGTCGGTGCCGCTCGCGGCCATGTCCCGGATCTTCGTCATCTGGTCGACGTCCGGCGGCCGATACATGACCTGGATCACGTGCCAGCCGAAATCGGTGCGGACCGGCGGCAGGATGTCGCCCGGCTGCAGCTCGGGCTTCAGCACCGCGTCGGCGAACTCCTGGACGAACTGGCCGTCGTTGTCCACGTAGGGCAGCTTGCCGCCGGTGCCGGTCTCGCCCTGGGCCGCCGCCTCGTCGCTCTCCTCGCGGGCGCGTTCGTCGAACTTGGAGGGATCCTCGGTCAGCTCCTCGAACGCGTTCTGGGCGGCGAGCTGGGCCTCCGTCCACTCGGGGGCGTCGGCCGGCAGTTCCGCGGCACCCTGCGGATCGTCGCCGGGTGAGTAGAGAATGTGGCGGACCTTGATCGCCTCGGCTGACGGTGTCGTCTGCGGCGCCTGGATCGCGATCTCGCGGACGTGGCGCTGCGGTCCGGGCCGGGACGCCTCGGCGATCGCCTTCTCCTCGAGCAGGTCGCGGATGACCTCTGCCTCGACGACCCGGCGGTACAACGCGAGGTCGATCCCTGCGTCGGCCGCCTTCTGCTCCCAGGCCTGGTCGACCGTCGCAGGGGCGACGTCGGTCACGCGACCGATGAGGAACGTTCCTCCCTCGGTCTCGATGACGTCGGTCGGCGTGTTCGGTTCGGCGGCGAAGACCGCCTCGAGATAGGCCTCGTCCTCGGCCGCCTCGCGATCGATCCAGCCGAGGTCGCCGCCGGTCGAGCTCGAGCTGTCGGTCGAGACCGCCTTGGCGACGTCCTCCCACGTCTTCTCGCCGCTCGTGACGTCCTCGAGCGCCTGCTCGGCCGTCTCGCGGGCGGCCGCCACCTGTTCGGCCGTCGGCTCCTCGGCGTCATCGTCGATCTCCGGCGCGACCGCGATGATCCACGCGTGACGCTCCTCGGGCGTCGTCTTCTCCTCGGTCAGCTTCGCCTCGACCTGCTCGGGCGTCGCGCTGACGCCCTCCTCCACCGCAAGGCGGGCCTGGATCCGCTCGTCGATCATCCGCTCGATGATCACCGGCGCCAGCTGATCGCCCTGCGCCTGGGAGTTCAGCTGCTGGATCCGCTGGTTGGCCTCGGCGCTCGTCAGGCGGCCGGCGTTGAGCGCCGCGGTCACCCGGGCGATGCGCTGCTGGATACGCCACAGCTCGATCTCGCCGCGAGTGCGGAAGTCGTCCCGGGTGATCGTCTGTCCGTCGACGGTCGCGGCGGCCGCGAGGTGTTCGCGATACCAGCTGATGCCGGCGACGCCGACGAGGATCAGGACGGCCAGGACGACCGTCAGCCCGAACGCGATGTTCAGGTAGAAGTTCCGGCGGCTCTCGCCGTCGCGCGAGGAGCGCTGGGGGCGGTTCGTGACGGGTTTGGCTCGGAAGGTCATGGGGCGATGCGGTCCTGCGTGCAAGGTGGATCGGTCGGGAGGGACGGGGCCGGTATCGTACCGTACCGCCCGTTCTGGGCCCGCCACGGGACGGGCGGCGGAGCGTGGTCGGCTCGGGTCGTCACGGCCGGCCGGCGGCGGCATCGGCGGCGTTGCCATCGGCAGGCGGGCGCTCCGCGCCGTCCGCGGCGAGCCGTTCCACGAGGGCGAGGTAGCGCTCGGATTCGCGCTCCCAGGAGGCCGCCCGGACGACGTCGGCGGTCCTCGTGACCGCGTCGAGGCGAGCCACCGGGTCGTCGGTGAGGGCGAGGATCGCCGCGGCCAGCGAAACGGGATCGCCCGGTTCGTACGTCGCGACCGAGCCGGCCGGGAAGGTCCGTTCGACCATCGGCAGGCGCGACGCCACGACCGGCTTGCCCATCGCCGCGTACTCGAAGACCTTGGTCGAGAGGCTGACGTCGGTGAACCGGTCGCGGCGGGTCGGGGCCAGGCCGATGTCGGCGCGAGCCACCGCGGCGGGCACGTCCTCGATCGGGATCCGGCCGTGAAACGCGACGAGGTCGCCGAGCCGGAGGCGGGCCGCCTGCTCGACGAGCCGTTCCGCGGCGTCGCCCCGGCCGTAGACGTCGAGCCGGACGTCGAGGTCGCCCCGCCCGTCACGGATCCGGGCAAGCGCGTCGAGGGCGATGTCGAGCTCGTAGACGGGCGTCAGGGCGCCCGCGTAGACGAGCCGGACCGTGCCGTCGACCGCGAACGACCGGGGCGCGTGCCGGGCCGGATCGAACCGCTCGAGCGCGGGGCTGTTCGGCACGACCGACACCTTGTCCGGCGGGACGCCGAGGCGGATCAGCCGCTCGCGCATCGCTTCGTTGACGGTGACCACGGCGCTGGCCAGGCGGATCGAGACGCGCTCCTGGATCCGGAGGACGGCGTGGACGACCGGGTTCGAGGCGCGCGGGAAGCGGCTCCGGAAGAACTCCGGCATCGCCTCGTGCAGGTCGAGGAGGATCCGGACGCCGGCGAGCCGGAGCGGCAGCCCGGCGAGGACCAGGAAGTCGGGCGGCGTGTGGACCTGGACGATGGCGTAGCGCCGGCCGCGATGGGCGCGGGTCACGGCCCAGGCGGCACGCAGGAGGAACGCGAGGTACTCGACGAGATATGTCGCGATGCCGGCCCCCTGGTGGCGCTGGACGTCGAGGCGGCGGACGCGGACGCCGCTCAGCCGACCCTCGGCGTCGTCGTTCGGACGGCGGAGGGCGAAGACGTCGACCGGTCGGCCGGCGGCGACGAGCGACTCGGCTTCGCGGCGGACGCGGGGATCCTCGTCGTAGTAGGAGTGGACGATCATCGCGACCGGCCGCCGGTCGGCCGCGTCGGCGGGACGAGTGCCGGCGGCGCGAGCGGGATCGCTGCCCGGAGCGGTGTCGGCGTCACCCTCGCCGCCCCGAACGGTCCCGGCACCCTCGCCCTGGGGCGCGCCGAGAGAGGCGCCGTCGTCGGTGGCGTTCAGGCGCCGCTCCAGCCCGCCCCCAGGCGGAGCACCTGGCGGGCGCGCACGGATCGGTCGCGCGAGCTGTTCACGGTGTCGACGACGAGATCGGCCCGTTCGTAGACGGCATCGAAGTCGATCGCCCGGTGGGCGGTGACGACGACCGTGACGTCGGCCCCGAGGACCTCCTCGAGCCCCACCGAGTCGAGCGATTCGCCGCCCGCGTCGCGGAACGTCGGGACGTGGGGGTCGTGGTAGACGACGCTCGCGCCGCGTACCCGGAGGCCGGCGATGATCTCGGCAGCGGGCGAGTTGCGGGCGTCGCGGACGTTCGGCTTGAACGCCACGCCGAGCACCCCGACGCGCGCCCCGCGGAGGGCCCTCCCGCGCTCGTTCAGCGCCTCGGCGACGAGCGTCACGACATGGCGGGGCATCGCGAAGTTGATGTCGCCCGCGAGCTGGACGAAGCGGTCGACGAAGTCGAACTCGCGGGCGCGCCAGGCGAGGTAGTACGGATCGACCGGAATGCAGTGGCCGCCGACGCCCGGACCGGGCGTGAAGCGCATGAAGCCGAACGGCTTCGTCGCGGCGGCGTCGATCACCTCCCAGACGTCGAGACCCATCCGCTCGCACAGGAGCGCGAGCTGGTTGACGAAGGCGATGTTCACGTTTCGGAAGACGTTCTCGAGGAGCTTCGCGAGCTCGGCGGCATCGGGCGAGCTGAGCTCGAGGACCTCGTCGTTGATCCGGCCGAGCAATGCGGCGGCCCGCCGCGTGCCTGCCCGGGTCGTCGCCCCCACGAGACGAGGGACGCCGCGCGAGGCGCTTGCGGGATCGCCGGGGTTGACCCGCTCCGGCGCGAACGCAAGGTCGAAGTCCGTGCCGGCCACGAGACCCGACCGCTCGAGCTCGGCCCGGAACGGGCCGGTCGTCGTGCCCGGGAAGGTCGTCGACTGGAGGATGACGAGCTGGCCCGGCCGGAGGTGCCTGCGGATCAGCGACGCGGCCGCGAGGACCGGCCCGAGATCGGGGTCCTTCGAGCGGGTGATCGGAGTCGGGACGCAGACGATCGCGACGTCGGCCTCGGCCAGGCGTGCGGCGTCCGGTTCGACGATCCGCAGCCCGTCACCGAGGGCCGCCGCGAGGCGATCGTTCGTGATGTCGTCGATCGGCGAGCGGCCGGCCGACAGCTCCTCGACGCGCGGCCGGTGGGCGTCGATGCCCTCGACCTCGAGGCCGGCCTCGACGAACGAGATCGCGAGCGGCAGGCCGACGTAGCCGAGGCCGATGATCGCGATGCGGCGGTCGGCGGCGAGGGCGGGAGCGGCGCGGTCGGCGGTCGGGGCGGGAGCGGCGCGGTCGGTCACGGGTCCTCCGGGTGTCTGTCGTTTCGAAGGCTAGCGGATGCGAGCGAGGATCTCGGTGGCGAGCCGCTCCCCGATCACGGCCCAGTCGTAGTCGCGCTCGGCGGCGTCCCGGGCTGCGCCGCCCATCCGGCGAGCCCGAGCCGGATCCTCGAGCAGCTCCGCGATGGGAGCGGCGAGGGCATCCGCACCGTCGCCGTCCGACACGAGGCCCGCGCCTCGCTCGCGGAGGATCGCCGCCGTCTCGGTGCGGGGGGTCGAGACGACCGGCCGACCGGCGGCGAGGTAGTCGAAGAGCTTCACCGGCGCCACCGAATCCCAGTAGGCGTGGGCGGGGGTCGGGATCGCGAGCACCGACGCGCGCCCGAGCTGGGCCCCCAGCTCGCCGTACGGCGTCTGGCCAATCTCCACCCACGCGTCGCCGGCGAGCGAGGCTGTCAGGTCGTCGAGGTACGCCCGGCTCTCGTCGCCGGTCGCGGCGAGCCAGAGGTGGAGCCGTGTGTCCGGGACCCGAGCGCGGACGATCCGGACGGCGGCGATCAGATCCTCGATGCCCCGCCGCGGGGCAGCGCCCGACACGAAGGCGACGGCCGGCGGGCCGGCGGGCCAGGGCGCGGGCCGGACGGTGCTCGTGTCGCTGCCGTTCGAGGCGACGATCACGCGGGCCGGATCGAGGCCGGCCAGCTCCGCGAACGCCTGCGCAGGTGCGACGAGCAGCCGGAATCCCTCACGGTTCAACCTCATTCGCGCTCGGATGGCTGCCGCCGCCTCGGCGGACATCGCGATCCCGAGGGCGTCGTTCTGGAGGAACGCATCGTCGTGGACGTCGACGACGGCCGCCTCGCCGAAACGGCGGACGGCGGCGAACTGCTTCTCGATGAGGAACTCGGTCGAAGCGACGATCGGGCGGCCGCGCCAGACCTGCCAGCGCGGGCCCCGCAGCTCGCGGAGTGCGGCAGTGAGCGGATCGACCCGGCGATCCTCGAGGATTCGGGCGCCGGTCCGGGCGGCCAATCGGTCGAAGAGGTAATGGCGCCGCAGATCGCCGCCCCAGCGCCGCCGGTCACCCTCGCGAAGGACGAGCCAGGGCCGCGTCACGGCGCGGTTCGGTGGTGGGGCATGGCGCGGATTATCGGTGATGGCGCTCGCGGCGGCCGCCGCACAACGCCGGCCCGAGCGCCCCCGCTGCCCGCGGACTCATGCGCTCTTCCGGAGCGCAATCGAGGATCGGGTCGCCCGTCGCTCCGAAGGCGCGCGGATCGCCCCGAGGCGGCCGAGGCCGCGTGGGGCACGGGGGTGCTACGCTCCGGCGCGCATGGCAACGACCGCTGAGGCCCGGACCTTCCGGGCTGCCCGCCGGCCTGGATCGCTCGAACTGATCGCCGAGGGTTTCCGCGAGATCTGGACGCATCGGCGTCTGGCACGCTACCTGGTCCGCGCCGACCTCAAGAAGCACGGCTCCGACACGCTCCTCGGCAACGTCTGGTGGATCCTCGACCCGCTGCTCCAGATGGCGGTCTACGTCGTGCTCGTCTCGATCATCTTCCGGATCGACAAGCCCGACTATCCCCTCTTCGTCTTCGCCGCGATCCTGCCCTGGAAATGGTTCTCGACGGCTGTGAACGACGGCATCACCTCGGTGACGTCGCGCGAGCGGATCATCAAGCAGGTCAAGTTCCCCAAGATCGTCCTGCCGGTCGCGGCCGCGGTCGGGGGCGTCGTCAACTTCCTCTTCGGACTGATCCCGCTCTTCGGCCTGATGCTCCTGTTCTACTCCGACCGGTTCAGCGCCTTCGTCGTCCTCATCCCGATCATCGCCGCGGTCCAGTTCGTCTTCAGCCTCGCCACCGCGATCATCGCCTCGGCCATCAACGTGTTCTTCCGCGACATCGCCAACGTCGCCCGCCACGGCCTCCGGCTGTGGTTCTACCTCTCGCCCGGGCTCTACGCCCTGAGCGACGTCGGCGGGCGGATGGACGGCCTCGTCGGGCGGGTCCTGTCGCTCAACCCGTGGACGCCGCTCTTCGAGTCGTACCGGGCGGTCGTCTACCACGAGACGTTCCCGGACTGGTTCGGGCTCGGGGCGCTGCTCCTCGTCTCGCTCGTCGTCCTGTGCGGGGCGATGCTCTTCTTCAAGCGGCTCGAGCCCGCCTTCGCGAAGGTCCTGTGAACGCCCAGCCTGCCCTCGACGCGCCCGACTACGCGATCCACGTCGAGGGCCTCGGCGTCCGCTACAACCTGCGCCTCACCCGCCAGACGACCGTTCGGACGTCGTTCAAGGACCTGCTCAAGCGCCACGAGGGCCCGACCCACTTCTGGGCGCTCCGCGACGTCTCGTTCCGGGTCGTCCCGGGCGAGAGCCTCGCGGTCATCGGCCCCAACGGCGCCGGCAAGAGCACCCTCCTCCAGGTCCTGGCGGGGATCATCCAGCCGAACGAGGGTTGGGTCGACGTCGTCGGCCACGTCTCGAGCCTGCTGACGCTCGGGGCGGGCTTCGATGCGGACCTATCCGGGCGCGACAACATCCGCCTCGCCGGCGCCTTCCTCGGCATTCCGCACCGGGCCATGGAGGCGGAACTGCCGGGCATCGTCGACTTCGCCGACCTCGGCGAGTTCATCGACGCGCCGATCAAGACGTACTCGTCGGGCATGCGGGCCCGGCTCGGCTTCTCGATCGCGACCGCCGTCGATCCGGACGTCCTGATCATCGACGAGGTCCTCTCGACCGGCGACGCGGTATTCCGGGCGAAGAGCAAGCAGCGGATCATCGAGCTGACGAAGGCCGCGAAGGGCATCGTCCTCGTGACCCACGACATGGCCTGGGTCACCGAATTCTGCAACCGGGCACTGCTCCTCGATCACGGCCGCGTGATCAGGGAAGGCTCGCCCCAGGAGGTCGTCGATCTCCACGAGGAGCGCTCCGAACAAGCCCGGATCGCTCGCGAACAGGAGCTCGCCCGCAAGCTGGCGGCCGTCGAGGGGACGCAGCCGAAGCCGGCCGGGTGACCGGCCGATGAGGTCGGACGCGGGCACGGCGGAGGCCGGCGCCAACGCGGGCACGGCGGAGGCCGCGACGGCGGGGGCCGCGACGGCGGAGGCCGGCGCCGACGCGGCGAAGGCGGAGGCCGCGACGTCCCCGATCGATGTGCTCGTCGTGGCCAGCTGGTTCCCGGCCTACGACGACGCCGCGGCCGGGCGCTTCGTCGCCGACCAGGCGGAGGCGGTCGCCGCGACGGGCAGGGCACGCGTGTCGGTCGTCAGCTTCGACGCGGCGCGGCTGAGCGGCGGGGCGGCCGCCCGGGGCCGGCAGGCGAAGGCCGTCCTGAGAGCCGGCGTCGCGGGGGTCGGCGCGGCAATGCCGACTTTCGTTGCCCCCGCGTGGGGCGTCGAGCCGACGCTGCCCGTTGCCCGGCTGACGATCCCCGACGGCCAGACCGCCGAGGCGGGGCCGGCCCACGGGTCGGTTCACCGGGCGGCGCTCCTCGACGCGCTGGGCGGGCGCCTCCGTGCAACCGGAGCCGTCGGCTCGGGTGGCGTCGTCCACGCCCACACCGTCTACCCGGACGGCGCCGCGGCCGTCGCCCTCGCGGATCGCCTCGGCTGGCCCCTCGTCGTCACCGAGCACTCCTCGTTCGTCGCGAAGATCGTCGCGGTCCCCGCCCAGCGTGAGGCCTACGCGCGGACGCTCCGGCGGGCCCACCGCACCCTCGCGGTCAGCGAGATGCTGGCGGGCGAGCTGCGGGCTGCGTTCCCGGACGAGGCCGACCGGATCGAGGTGCTGCCGAACGCCGTCCCGCTCGACCATTTCGCGCCCGGCGATCCGGCCGCCCGCGTCCCCGACGAGCTGCTCTTCGTCGGGTATCGCAAGGCGACCAAGGGGATCGAGAACCTGCTCCGAGCCGTCGCGGCCGCCCGCGATCGGCGGCCGTCGATCCGCCTCCGTCTGCTCGGTCGGTCGCCCGACGTCCCGACCGAGGCCCGCTGGCTCGACCTCGTCGACGAGCTCGGGCTCGTCGGCATCGTCACGTTCGAGGACCCGGTCGACCGGGCCGGGATCGCGGCCGCGATGCGCCGAGCGAGCCTCTTCGTGCACCCCAGCCCGCGGGAGACATTCGGCGTCGTCGCGGTCGAGGCGCTCGCCTCCGGACTGCCGGTCGTCGCGACCGACTCGGGCGGCGTCACCGAGATCCTGGGCCCCGACCCCGGGGCGCTCGGGGCGATCGTCCCGATCGACGACCCGGCGGCGCTCGGGGCCGCGATCGTCGAGGTCCTCGAGCGCCGGGGGGCGTTCGAGCCGGAGGCGCTGCGGGCGGCCGTCGAGCGTCGGTTCGGGGCCATCTACGTGGCGGAGCGGTTGCTCGTCGTGTACCGCGAGGCGCTCGGCGCGCAGGCCGCCGCCGATCACCCCGCTGCATCCGTTCCGACCGCCGGGGTGCCGCAGCTCGGGAGGACGGTCGTCGTCGCGCTCGATCGAGCTCGGGCGGCGCTCCGGCTCCGGCCGTTGCCGGACGGGCTCCGGGCCCGGATCGACCTCGTGACCTCCAGCGAGCCCCTTGACATCGACCTGCCGATCGTCCGCAGCGTCACCGAGGTCTCCATCGACACGGACTGGCGGCCTCCGGTCCCGGCCGGCCGGCGGCCTCGGCGCGGACTCGCCGGCCGGCTGGAACGGCTGGCGACCGATCCGATCGGGACGGTGCTCCGGCGCCTGGGTCGAGGCGCCGGGTCCGAGGTCTCGCTTCGTCCGGCAACCGTTGCCATCGAGCGTCTCGTGGCCGGGGCCGGCGAGCCGCTGCAGCTCCTGGCGCTGGACGGCCACGACCACCTCGCGGCAGCGCCGCTGATCGCGAAGGGTCCGGCCCGGGCGTCGGCTGGTGGCTTGCGATGGCTCGCCGACGCGTGGCACGCCTCGAACGCCGATCGCCAGGAAGCCGTGCCGCACACGTCAGGCTGGGGCGGCTAGCCCCTCGCGGCGGAGGATCTCGTCCGCGATCCGATCGCCCAGGAGCGGCCAATCGAATTCGCGTTCGGCCAGGCTCCGGGCGGCCGCGCCCATGCGCCGGGCCAGCTCCGGATCGGCCAGCACCCTGACCAGCGCCTCGGCGATCGAGGCGGGATGGTCGTCCCGGCTCGCGATCCCGACGCCGTTCGGCTCGACGATCGCGACCGTCTCGCGCCGCGGCGTGACGACGAGCGGCCGGCCGGCCGCGAGTGAATCGAACAGCTTCACCGGCAGGATGACGTCCATGTACTCGACCGCCGGATGCGGGATCACCAGCACGGTGGCCTTCGCCAGGGTCGGACCGAGGTCCGCGTACGGCGCCGCCCCGATTTCGACCCACGGCTCATCGCGCACGCTCGCCCGGACCTCGTCGAGGTAGGCCTCCTCGGCAGCGGCGTTCGCCTTGAGCCAGAGGAACAGCCTGGCATCCGGCACCTCCGTACGGACCAGTCGGGCCGCCTCGATGAGGATCTCGATTCCGCGTCCGGGAGCCGCCCCCGAGACCATCCCGATCGATGGGACCTCCGGCCAGGGCCCCGGCCGGACATGGGCGGCGACCGTCCCCTGGCCACCGACGATGATCCGGTCGACGTCCAGCCCGTGCGCTTCGGCGAACGATCTCGTTGGGACGACGTGCCAGCGGAACGCGTCCTCATTGAGCCGCCGCCGGCGCTGGAGCTCCGCCGCCCGCTCGTGCGAGATCGGAATGCCGAGCGCTCGAGCCTGGGCCACCGGATCGTCGTAGATCGCGACGGCCACCGGGTCGGCCAGGGCGACGATCTGCCTCACCCAGCTCGGCGGCGCCATCTCCGAGGCGGCCAGATGGGGCCGCGGCCGCCGACGCGGGATCCATGCCTGCCAGCGACGGCCACGGACGCGACGCTGGAACGTCGGCCAGTCGTTGACCACGGTCGCCCCCTGGCGTTGGGCGAGCCGCTCGAAGATGCGGGCTCGACGGATGTTGCCGCCCACGGCATGGTCCCCGGTGGCCCGCATGACCATCCACGGCTGGTCGTCGGTCGTCATCGGGACAAGGGTATCTATCGGGCCCGGACGGGAATGCCCTCTCGTCGCAGGATCGCGTCCGCGATCCTGTCTCCGACGATCGGCCAGTCGAACTGGTGTTCGGCGGTCTCCCGCGCCCGCGCGCCGACCTCGCGCGCCAGCGCCTCGTCGGTCAGGAACGGGGCCAGCGCGGCGGCGAGCGAGACCGCGTCGTCGCCGCCGGCGACCGATCCGACCCGGTAACGGGTCACGAGTTCGGCTGCCTCCCGGCGTGGGGTCACGACCTGGGGCCGGCCGACGGCCATGTAGTCGAAGAGCTTCACCGGCAGGGCGACGTCGCTGTACTCGGTAGCCGGGCTCGGGATCGCGAGGACGCTCGCCGCGGCGAGCGTCTCGCCGAGCCGTTCGTACGGCGCCCGACCGATCTCGACCCACGGCTCGCCGGCGGTCTCCGCCCGGAGTCCCTCGACGTACGCGTCACCGCTTGCCGAGGTGCCGGCCAGCCAGAGGTAGAGCCGGAGCTCGGGGACCGTCGAGCGCAGCATCCTGGCTGCCTCGATCAGGGCTTCGATCCCCCGCCCCGGCGCCGCCCCCGACGCGATCCCGATCGCCGGCACCGCCGGCCACGGGCCGGGACGGACCCGCGAGGCCACGGTCCCGTTGCCGCCGACGATCACCCGGTCCATGTCGAGCCCGATGAACTCGGCGACCGAGGCCGTCGGGACGACGAGCCCGCGGAAGAGCCGCTCGTTGCGGGCGCGCCGCAGGGTCAGCTCTTCGACGCGGCTCGGGGCCAGCTCGATCCCGATCGCCTGTGCCTGGAGGACGCCGTCGTCGTAGATCGCGACGGCGGTCGGGTCGACGGTGCCGGGGATCCAGTCGAACCACGACG
>DASTVH010000240.1:0-4536 GCA_035759195.1 Candidatus Limnocylindrales bacterium | reverse complement strand
GTTCGAGAACTGGCAGTCGGAGTTCCTGCAGGTCTTCACGTTCATCGTCCTGACAACGTTCCTGGTCCACAAGAAGAGCCACGAGTCGCCCGACACCGACTACGACACCGAGGCCGCCCTCCGGCGGATCGAGGCGCAGCTCGAGGAGCTGCAGAAGAAGCGAGCGACGAAGTGAGCGAGAAGAAGGTCACCGAGGACGACGTCCGAGCCGAACATCTCGCGGAGGTCAACGTCCGCGTCCAGTGGCTGTATCTCGGCGGCGTCATCGCCGGCGCGTTCGTCCTCATGGTGCTGCTGATCGCGATCCTGGGCGCCGCCGGCTGAGGCCTGGTCCCCCGGGTAGCCGCCCGAGGGTGGCGTAGCGGGTCGTCAGGAGAGCTGAGCGACTCGGTCGCACACGAGGTCGACCTCGCGCTCGGTGTTGTAGTAGTGAACGGAGGCGCGGACCACCTCCGAAAGACCCCGCTCCTCCATGTCCAGCCGCGTGTAGCGCTGGGGCGAAACCGAAACGTTCACGCCCGACTCGCGCAGCCCCGCCCGGACATCGCCCGCCGGAGCGCCGTCGCATGTGAAGGAGACGATGCCGCAGCGGACGACTCCGAGATCGCGAACGGTGACACCGGGGAGCTGCCCGAGGCGTTCACGGAGCAGCTCACCCAGGCGGCGGACGCGATCCCAGATCTCGTCGAGCCCCCAATCGAGGGCGTAGTCGACCGCGACGCCGAGAGCGATCTTGGCCGCGTAGTTCGTCTCCCAGGTCTCGAACCGTCGCGCATCGGGGCGAAGGCGGTACACGTCCCGCGACGTCCACTCGGCGGATTCGAGGTCGATCGAGGGCGGTTCGAGATGCTCGATCAGGGAACGGCGGACGTAGAGGAACCCCGTGCCCCGTGGCCCGCGGAGGTACTTGCGGCCGGTCCCCGTGAGGACGTCACAGCCGATCCGTTCGACGTCGAGCGGAATCTGGCCGGCCGACTGGCAGGCGTCCAACAGGAACGGGATCCCGGCGGCTCGCGCGATCGCACCGACCTCCGCGGCGGGATTGACCAGGCCGCCATTGGTCGGGACGTGGGTCAGGCTGATGAGCCGAACGCGATCGTCGAGCATGGACGCGAGCGCCTCAACGGAGATCTGGCCCGCTTCGTCGTTTGGAACGACTTCGATCCGCGCGCCCGTCTTCCCGGCGACCTGAAGCATCGCCAGGAAGTTGCTTTCGTACTCGGCGGCCGACGTCAGGATCCGATCCCCGGGCCGGAAGCCGAATGCGTAGAACGCCATGTCCCAGGCACGGGTGGCGTTTTCCACGATCGCGATCTCATCGGCTCGACAGTTGAGGAGCTTCGCCATCGCGCTGTATACGTGCTCGACCCGGGCATGCGCCTCGTCGGCGGCTTCGTATCCGCCGATGACCGCTTCTCGTTCGAGGTAGCTCACCATCGCCGAGAGGACGGGCTCGGGCGTCAGCGCCATCCCGGCATTGTTGAAGTGCACGACATGCTCGGCGCCCGGGGTCTCGCGACGGGCGCGATCGACGTCGAAACAGTCACCCATCTAGCGCCCTCTATCGTGTGCCAACGACGTCATCGGCCGGGAACC
Source organism: Candidatus Limnocylindrales bacterium (assembly GCA_035759195.1). Lineage (GTDB taxonomy): Bacteria > Chloroflexota > Limnocylindria > Limnocylindrales > CSP1-4 > CF-46. Next base: position 2,940 of record DASTVH010000240.1, on the reverse strand, counting down.
ATCAAGGCGTCCGGCCGCGGCCCGCGCACGCCGGACGCCGGAGCCATCGCCCGAGCGGCGCGAACGAACGCCTCGACGAGCGCCTCCGACCGATCCGTCCGCCAGGCCAGCAGGACCTCCGCAGGCTTCAGTCCCTTCACCGGGACCACCCTGATTCGGGCGGTGGTGAAGTTCTGCATGACCGTGGGCATCGTGAAGGCGACGCCGCGACCGGCCTCGATCGCGGTCACCCACTCGTCGGCCGTCTTGATCATCGGGCCCACCGGGCCCTCGCCTTCGCCTCTGAACCAGAACGTGGGCCAGGGGCCGCGTGGGGCCGGAACGCGCAGCCACGGCAGATCACGGAGTTCATCGGCGTCGACGGACTCCCTGCCGGCCAGGGCATGTTCGGGTCGAACCGCGAGGACACGGTCCTCCCGGACCAGCGTCAGCGCCGCAAGCCCCTCGACGGGCAGTGGGCCGAAGATGAAGGCAAGGTCGACGCTCGCATCGGCAAGTCCGGCCGACGGGTCGCTGAAGTCGTGCTCCTCGGTGCGGATGTCCACCGCCGGGGATCCCTCGGCGAAGGTTCGGATGATCTGTCGCACGACGGGAACGCCGCCGGCCGCCGTCGAGAAGCCGATGGTCATCCGCCCGCTGCGACCCTGGGCAACCCCGTGGACGCGCTCCACGGCGTCGGCCGTGGCGGCGACGACGGCGCGCGCCCCGTCGACCAGGACGTCTCCGGCTGCGGTGAGTTCGACCTTCCGAGTGCTTCGCACGAAGAGCGCGACACCAAGCTGATCCTCGAGCCGCCGGATCGACGCCGACAGCGCCTGCTGGGCCAGGTGCAGTCGCTCGGCTGCCCGCGTGAAGTTCAGCTCGTCGGCCACTGCGAGGAAGTAACGCAGCTGGCGGAGTTCGATGCCGTCGAGGCTGGGCGCCGGATCGCGCTCGTCATTCACCCGCCGATGCTAGACCCGGCCGGGCTCATTCACAACTGCGAGTGGTGAACAGCCCACTGGTGGGTGTTTCACAGGCCGGCTTTCGGCCCATAGCGTCGATTGCATCCCGGGCGAGCGCCCGGCACGCCCGACGAAAGGACATCCCACATGGCTGCATCCACCCCCGATCCTCGACGTTGGTGGGCACTGGCGATCATCGCCGTCGCTCAGTTCGTCGTGATCATGGACACCTCGATCATCGGCGTGGCGCTGCCCGAGATCCAGCGCGCCCTCGCCTTCTCCCAGCCCGACCTCTCGTGGGTTTTCAACGCCTACGTCATCGCCTTCGGCGGCCTTCTCCTGCTCGGCGGCCGTCTCGCAGACCTCTATGGCGCTCGCCGCGTGTTCGTGGCGGGCTTCGCCATTCTCGGCGCCGCGTCCCTGATCACCGGCCTCGCCGCCTCCGACTCGTTGCTGCTGGCCGGGCGGGCGCTGCAGGGCGTTGGTTCCGCGCTGATCGCCCCGGCCGCACTCACGATGCTCATGACCCTCTTCTCGCACGACCCTCGCGAGCTCACCAGGGCGCTCGCGCTCTATGGCGCCGCCGCTCCGGCGGGCGGCACCGCCGGTGTCTTCCTCGGCGGCGTCCTGACCGGGAGCCTCGACTGGCGTTGGGTCTTCCTCGTGAACGTGCCGGTGGCGGTCGGGGTCCTCCTCGTCAGCCGGGGCGTCCTTCCGACGGGCCTCCGGCGCCCGGGGCGGCTCGACATCGGCGGTGCGGCTGCCGCCACGGCCGCCCTGTCGCTCGCGGTGTTCGGCATCGTCCGGGGCCCGATCGTCGGCTGGACCGCGACGGAAACCATCGGCGCCCTTGTCGCCGCTGCTGCACTGTTCGCGATCTTCGTTCGTCTTCAGTCCACCAGCCGGGAGCCCTTGATGCGACTCGGCATCTGGCGAGCGCCCAACCTCGCCGCCGCGAACGTCAGCATGGCGCTCCTTGGCGCGGCCTGGATCCCGACCTGGTTCTTCCTCAACCTCTACCTGCAACAGGTCCTCGGCCTGGGTGCCTTCGACGGGGGAGTCGCCCTCGTCCCGATGACCCTCACGATCATGGTCCTGATGGTCGGCGTGACCGGCCGCGTGGTCAGTCGGTTCGGTTTCAAGCGTCCGCTCGTCGCCGGGCTCCTGGTCCTCGCCGGCGGCATCACCTGGCTCTCGATCGCGCCTGCCGACGGGTCGTATCTCTGGAGCATCCTGCCGGCCACGCTCGTCGCGGCGACGGGGATGTCACTCGCCTACATCCCCGCGATGCTGGCCGCTCTCGCCGGTGCCCGTCCCGAAGAAGGGGGTCTCGCTGCAGGGATCGTCAATACGACGTACCAGGGCGGATCGGCCCTCGGGCTCGCGATCGTCACCGCGGTCGCGACCGCGAGCGGGTTCGGCTCGGAGGCCCCGGCCGGCGGGATCGCCCCGGCGTTCATCGGGGCCGCAGCGATCGCCCTGATCGGTGCAGGCGTGGCGGCCATCGCCCTTCACGGACCGGCCCGAGAGGCCGCCCCTGAAGCCGCGCCGTCCGGCCAGCCCCAGTTCGCGGATTGACGTGGCCGCGCGGAGCACGCCGGCGGGCGCGACCAGCCCGCCGGCAACTCCGTGGCCGCCCAGGGCACCATTGGCTGGATCGCTCAGGCCCGGCCTCGGCATGACGATGGACGAGCGGACGATCGCCCGAGGCGAGGACCCTGTCTGCGCGATGGCGGTCGACCCCGCGCGAGCCACCCTGGACGGTCTGTGCCTGACGCACGACGACGTGGAGTACACCTTCTGCAGCCGGGGCTGCCTTTTGGAGTTCCGTCCATCAACGGCGCATGACGGATGGTCAAACGATCGACCCGACGCCTGCAACGCCCTGCCTGCGCGGGCGCCGGCCCGCGCCAGCGCGTTGTCAAGCCGTCGAGGTCTACGGGGCGCGCGACACGGCCGGACCCCAGTCGATGCCGCGAGGTCGGAAGTCGGACAG
>DASTVH010000239.1:0-6083 GCA_035759195.1 Candidatus Limnocylindrales bacterium | reverse complement strand
CCTGACGCCCCTTGCGCACGAGGGCGAGCTCACGGCTGCTGCCGTCCGGCAGTGGGACGTAGTAGACGTCGTACGACTCGCCCTCGTACTCGTAGGTCGCGGGATCGGACGGAAGAACGGGCGAGTTGGGCTGCGTGATCTGCTCCGGCGTCTTCAGCGACGTAAGCGCGCTGTAGACGAGCGGCGAGAGGAAGGCGATTGCTACGGCCACAAGCGTCAGCGTGAAGATGACGGTCCGCATGCGCTCGGCGGTCTGCCGGCGCCGACCCTCCATGGTCCGGACGAAGACGGCCGAGTCCGCGACGTCGGCGCGCACGCTCAGCGCTCCCCGGCGTAATAGACCCAGCGCCGCGACAGCCGGAAAAGGACCAGCGTGATCGCGAGCGCGATCCCGAACAGCAGCCACGCCAGCGTGGAGCCGTAGGACATCTGCTGGAAGTTGAAGAACGTCTTGTAGAGGTAGAGGTTGTAGAAGAACGTGGAGCCGCCGGGCTCGCCGGTGCCGTTCTTCAGCACCAGCGGAACGAGGAAGTACTGGAGCACTTCCACGACGCCGAGGATGAGGGTATAGAAGAGGACCGGCGACATCATCGGCACGGTCACGTAGCGGAGCTGCTGCACGCCGTTCGCGCCGTCGATCTTGGCCGCGTCGTACAGCTCACTCGGGATGCCGCGCAGGCCGGCCAGATTGATGATCAGCCCGGCCCCGATCCCCCAGATGCCCATCAGCACGAGCGCCGGGTAGATCCAGTTGATGTCGAACAGCCAACTCGGCGGCCTTTGCCAGCCCAGGAAGCGCAGGAAGTCGTTCACCCATCCGTTGTCCCCCAGCATCTGCGCCCAGGCGAGCACGCCGGCGACGAAGGGGACGACAAACGGCAGGAAGAACAGCGTCCGGAAGATGCCCCGGGCGCGGGCGTACTGGCTGTTGATGGCCAGGGCCAGGACGAACGGCACAAGGACGATGAACGGCAGCCACATGGCCGCGAACCGGAACGTCACGCCGAGCGAGTCCCAGACCTGGCTGTCCCGCATCAGCCGCGCGTAGTTGTCGAGGCCGACGAATCGGAGCGGCTCCTCCTGGGCGAGCGTGATGTTGAGGAATGTGAAGACGAACGTGGCGATCATCGGGATTGCCGTGAAGGCCAGGAAGCCGATGATCCACGGGCTGATGAATAGCAGCCCCTGACGCGCCTCGCGGCGCGCCAGGGGCGTCAGGCCAAGCCGCCCGCGCTGGGGGATCGCGGGCCGGCTGGCTGCGACAAGTGGAAGCTGGTCCACGAGCTCCTAGCTGTCCCAGGAACCCTGGACCTCGGCGCGCAGCGCCTCGATCTCAGCGTCCATGTCGAGCCCGGGTGTCGTCGCCCACTTCGAGGCGTACTTGACGAGGATCGTGAGCGTCTCGTTGTACTTGGGCATCGGCGCCTCGAAGTTCGGATTGTCCGCGTATTCGAGGCTGTCCTTGGCAACCTTCCAGTCGACCTCCTCCGGGAAGCCCTCGGACTGGCCGAGCGCCTCGAAGAAGGCGTCCTGCTTGTCCGGCCGGGCCGGCATGCCGCCGTATAGCTGCAGCAGCGTGTCGGACGAGTCATCGAGCAGATAGGTGAGGGCCGCGAACGCGGCCTCGGGGTTCTTCGTTCCCTTATAGATCGCGAAAGTGTCGGCATTGAGCGGCGAGGTCACCGTCCCCTTGTGCGACGGGATGGCCGCCAAATCCCAGTCATCGCCGGCGTCGGCGACGCCGTATGTCGTCCACAGGAAGTTCAAGCTCATCGCGACGCGCCCCGAGAAGAACGGGTAGCCGCCGCCGCTGAACTCCTCGCTCTCGGCGACTGGGCCGGTCATGATCGTATGGTCCGTCCACATGCCGTCGTACCAGAACTTCCAGGCGTCCTTCCAGGCATCCGGGATTTCGACCGTCTCGCCGTCATCGGCAGCGAGGCTGCCGGCACCCCAGTACGCGCCGAGGCCGCGAAGATCGTCCCGCTGTGGCTCGAAGCCGTACTGGACGATGTTCTCGGCATCGAACGCCGGGTCGGTCGCGTCACGGCCCTGGGAGTCGACGGTCAGCAATTTGGCGAGCTCCTCGACCGTGTCGTAGGACCAGTCGACCTCACTGCCGTCGGGCATCTTGTACTTCGCGCCGTACTCGTGCGGCGGAAGCTCGAGCCCGGCCTCCTCGAACAGGTCGGCCTTGTACCAGAGCATCGAGGGATAGACCGCGAACGGCAGGCCGATCTGGCCGTCGTCTGTCTTGTAGAAGTCGACCGCCGCCGGGTCGTACTGGCTCTCGTCGTAGCCGGTCGAGGCGATGTACGAGGCGAGGTCGAGCCACTGGCCTTCGAAGGCGGCCAGGCCGCCGACGCCGACCGGCCCCACGATGTCCGGGCCGTCGCCCGAGGCGATCTGCGTCGACAGCGTGTCGCGCGCGGCGTCGTAGGTGACGACCTCGAACTTCAGCGCGCTGCCGGGGTGCTTGTCGGCGAACCCGGCCGCGATCTCCTCCTCCGTTGGGACCTGCGAAGGATCCTCGCCGGTGCCAAGGCAGCAGTACCAGCGCAGCTGGGCCGGCGCAAAGCTGGCGGGCGCCGCGCTGGTGGCCGGCTGGCTCGCCTGGGTCGTCGGCGCAGCTGCGGAGCCGCTCGGCGACTGGCTCGCCGACCCGCCGCAGGCGGCGGCGACGAGGGAAAGGATGACGATCAAGGTCGGGATGCGCGGGAATCTCGCTCGCATGGCGCTCCTCGTAATGGACGGTGACTGATGGCGGCGTTTGAGCTCGCAGCGGATCGGCAGCCTCCTCCTCCCCTCCGCTCTAGCGCCGCCGGCCGCCGGCGCCCACCGCGAGCCGGTCGGGCTGCTGGCGCGCGCTCTGGCTGTTCCGGACGACGACCCGCTCGACGTAGTAACGCGTCCGGTCGCCGCGTACGTAGGTACGCCCGAACTCGACCGGGACGCCGTCGGCGGTAAAGGCGATGCCTTCCACCAGGAGCGCGAGGCTGCCGGGCTCCAGACCCAGAAGCCGGGCCTCCCGCGGGGGAAGGTGGACCGGCTCGAGCGCTTCGCGGGCGCGGGCGACGGGCGTGGCGTAGCGCTCGGTCAGGATGTCGTAGAGGGAGTTGTGCTCGAGATCCGACGCCAGCAAACCGGGGAAGCGGTCCGCCGGCAGGTGGACCATCTCGAGCAGCAGCGGCTCGCCCGAGGCCAGGCGGAGGCGCTCGAGGTACAGGGTCGGCGACCCTGCGTCGAGGCCCAGCGCAGCGGCCACGGCTTCGCCGGCCGGCTCGGCCCGGCTGGCAACCAGGCGGGTCTCCGGATCCAGCCCGCGGCGCTGCATCTCCTCGGCGAATGAGAGCTCGTCGGCGAAGTCCCGCTCGATCCGCGGGGCAAGCACGAACGTGCCGCGACCTCGCTGGCGGGCGAGCCGGTTCTCGCGCGAAAGCTCGTCGAGGGCCCGTCGAACGGTGATCAGGCTGCAGCCATAGCGGGCCGCGAGATCCCGCTCAGAGGGGAGCCGGTCGCCGGGCTTCCAGTAGCCGCCGTCCAGCGAGCGCCTCAGGTCGAGGTACACCTGGTGGTGGAGTGGGACGGGGCCGTGGTGCAACGTGAAGCGAGCCACCGGTCGCCTGAGCCCTCCTCGCGATCCCGGAACGCCGGGGTCGACAGGCCGCTGATTGGTGCTAAGGTTATAAGCAATAGCGACGCTGTCAAGAGCGACTTCGTCGAAATGCAGCCCGGCTGTCGGAGGACTCGTCGTGGGCGTGAAGCTGGCCGTCGTGGGCGGCGGCAGCACGTACACCCCGGAACTGATTGAGGGGATCGCGCGTCGGCGGGACCGCCTGCCGATCGACGAACTGGTTCTGCTCGACATCGACACTGAGCGCCTCGAGGTCGTCGGCGGGCTCGCTCGACGCATGCTCGACCACCAGGCCTGGGGCGGCACTCTTGGAGTCACCAGCGATCCCGAGGCCGCCATCGACGGAGCCTCGTACGTCCTGATCCAGCTCCGGGTCGGCGGGCAGGCGGCCCGGCTCGTGGACGAGACCCTGCCCCCACGGTTTGGGACCATCGGCCAGGAGACCACCGGCGCCGGCGGCTTTGCCAAGGCGCTTCGCACCGTCCCCGTCGTGCTCGAGCTCGCGGAGCTCGTCGGGCGGCGCGCTGCGCCGGGGGCCTGGATCGTCGACTTCACGAACCCCGTCGGGATCGTCACGCAGGCGCTCCTGGATGACGGCCACCGGGCCCTCGGGCTGTGCAACGTCGCCATCGGGTTTCAGCGTCGCTTCGCCGCCCGCTTCGGCGTCGAGCCCGAGCAGGTGGAGCTCGAGCACGTCGGCCTGAACCACCTTTCCTGGGAGCGGGCCGTCCGGGTGGACGGCGTCGACCGGCTGCCGGAGATCCTCGACAACGAAGCGGACCGGATCGCGGACGACGTCGGCTCGCCCGTGGAGATGGTGCGCGCCACGCGCTCGATCCCGTCGTACTACCTCCGCTACTACTACGCCTTCGACGAGGTGCTCTCGTCCCAACAGCGGGGCGATGGGCACATCCGTGCCGAGGAGGTCATGGACATCGAGCGCCGGCTCCTGGACATGTACCGCGACGTGTCGCTTGCCGAGAAGCCGGCGCTGCTGGCCGACCGTGGTGGCGCGTACTACAGCGAGGCCGCGGCCCAGCTGATCGCGTCGCTCCACGACGGCCGCGGCGACATCCAGGTCATCGACGTCCGCAACGACGGTGCCCTGCCCGACCTGCCGGATGACGCGATCGTGGAGATCCCGGCGCGGATCGATCGTGACGGCGCCCATCCGCTCGCGCTCGCGCCGCTCGAGCCGGACATGCGCGGGCTGGTCCAGGCGGTCAAGGCCTACGAGGAGCTGGCCATCCGCGCGGCGAGGACGGGCGACCGGACCATCGCCCTGCGTGCCTTGATGGCCAATCCCCTCGTCGCCCGCACATCGATTGCGCAGCCCTTGCTCGAGGCCCTCCTCGAGGCGAACCGGGGGCACCTTCCGCGGTTCTTCCCACCCGTCGCATCCGCCTGATCTGCGTGCCGGCACGGGCCCGCTCGGGCATCGGAGCGGCGGCGACCATCGTCGTTGCCGTCGCCGTCCGGCCCTATCCCCTCTTCGACCGGCGTCCCACGGCCGTGACGTGAGTCGCGGACCGTCGAGGATATTGCAGGACGACTCCGCGGCTTGCGGTGCGGCCGCACCCCTGGCCCCGGTCCATCGTTGGGCCGCGGCCCGGCTACGGTAGACTCGGCGAAACCGAGAGCAGCAGACTCATCCGGCCAGTGTTGGATGGGTCCGATTTCGGAATAGGATCCGTCTCAGCGTCGATGCAGGGCTGGGCGAGCCCCGGTCCCCGTTCAGACACTGGCGAGTGGCCAAGCGGTAAGGCGCCTGACTCTGGATCAGGAGACCGAAGGTTCGAATCCTTCCTCGCCAGCCAATCCCACGAGGCCGATCCACGCGCAGCGCGTCGATCGCGGGGCATCAACTGGCTGGGAGCTCGTGAAGCCGGCAGGTAACCTCGAGTAGCCGCAGGTCGGCGAGGAGCTCGGAGACCGCTGCCGCCCCCAGCCAATCGAGGCTGGCCACGATCGCCGCTCGCGCGGTGGGCCCGATCCCGGTGACCTGACGACCGCCCGAGTCCGCGAGCGAGATCCATCGATCGGCCGACTTCCGGAGCCGCACATCGGCATGCACTCCCATTCGATCGGCCACGAGCCGGAAACCAAGAACGTCGGGCGTCGAGTCACGGCGGGTCCCATCGCACGACTTCATCGCGGCTGAAGTTACGGTGGGGCTGTGACAGCTTTGCTGGCACGAGGACACGACGACCAACCGCCCTCGTTCGCGCTGGCGTGCGCGGTTGTGGTCACTCGTCCGCTGAGCAGTGGCCGAAGGTTCGATCCTTCCTCGCCCAACGTCGATGCGAGATACCCGTCGCCGGGACTTCTAAGCCGGTTCTCACCTCCCCCTCAGGTCCGGGATGGACCGTGTCGGTGGCGCGTTCCGCGCCGGTACGAGGTGATCGCGATGATGGGCTGGAACTGGGACGGCGGCACGTGGCTCGGGATG
>DASTVH010000238.1:0-2590 GCA_035759195.1 Candidatus Limnocylindrales bacterium | reverse complement strand
CGGCCCGAGCATCGCCCGGAGGTGGTCGTGGAGGGGCGGTGAGGAGATCGGCATGAGGGGCAAGGATGTCATGGACGGCCGAGGCGTCGCCCAGGGCCCGTGCCCGTCGGCTCGCCGTTGACATCACGTGCGGCTCCTCGTAGCATCACGCATCATGGCACGGACAACGATCGACCTCGACCCCGCGATCCTCCGTGAGCTGCGCCGTCGCGGTGCGCGCGAGGGCAAGAGCATGGGCCAGGTCGCGTCGGAACTCCTGGCGCGGGCGGTCGCGGAACCCACGAACCTGCCGACTCCGGACTTCACCTGGACGGTCGCCGATCTCGGCACGCCGCTCGTGGACCTCGAGGACCCGGAGGCGGTCCGGCGCGCGCTCGAAGCCCCGGGATGAGCGCCACGGTCGACGCGAACATCCTCGTCTACGCGTCGAACACCGCGGATCCGATGCACGTGCCTGCCGTCGAGCTCGTCCGGCGACTGGCGGCGGGACCCGAGCTCGTCTACCTGTTCTGGCCGACGCTGATGGGCTACCTCCGCATCGTCACCCATCCGGCGATCCTGCCGCGCCCGCTCGGCCCCGCCCAGGCGATGCGGAATATCGAAGCGCTGCTGGACCGGCCGCACATCCGCGTCGCCGCCGAAACAGAGTCATTCTGGCCGACGTTCCGGTCGACCGCCGGAGATCGGCCGCGGGGCAACGATGTGCCGGACGCGCATCTCGCAGCGCTCATGCGACAACACGGCGTGCGGCTCATCTACACCCGCGACCGGGACTTCCGCCGGTTCGACGGCATCGACGCGCGCGACCCGTTCGGGTAAGGCGGCCGTCATGGGCGACCCCGGCCCTCCCCCGTCCGGGCCCGCCGACCCGGAGGCCGCAGCGCCGCGCCTCCCGCGTCGCGTCTACCAACGCGAGTGGCGGTAGGTCCGGCGCTACGGCCGGTCGGGGCGTTACGTGGAACGAGGGTAGCTGCGGGTGGCTGATTCCAGCGTCTCGAGTGGCTTTGCGGCCCCCAACGGGCCCCGGCTCTGCCTGTACCACTACACCGGTTGGTAAACCGGGCGACTGAGTGCGGACTCCCGTTTCAGGGTCTTGACAGTGTGACGTTCTAGTGTCATGATACTCCCATGGCACCCGCTCAGACGCCCCGGTACTCGCTGGCCGAGCTGGCCGACCTGGCCGGCGTCACGCCGCGCACCGTTCGCTACTACGTCTCTCAGGGGCTGCTTCCGTCGCCGGGCACGTCGGGGCCCGGCGCGAAGTACGACGACGGCCATCTCGATCGCCTTCGGCTGATCCGGAAGCTCCAGCGCGAGCACCTGCCGCTCGCCGAGATCCGGCAGCGGCTCGCCGGGCTCGACGACGTGACGATCACGGCCCTTGCCGACGAACCGCCGGCCGAAGCGGCCGTCGACCGCGACTCCGCCCTCGACTACATCCGGCGGGTCCTCGGGCCGTCCCAGCCGCAGCCGGCGGCGCTCCACGCGTCGCTCCCGGGTTCGCTCCTCAGGCGGATCCCCTCCCCGCCATCGGCCGGCACGCCCGCACCGGCCGAGCCGCCGCCACCCGCCGCCCCCGAGCCCCGCATCGAACGCGCCCAGTGGGAGCGCATCGGGTTCGGACCCGACATCGAGCTCCACGTCCGGCGGCCGCTCTCGCGGCCGCTCGCCAAGAAGGTCGATCGGCTCGTCTCGATCGCCCGCGATCTCCTGGAGGAGGACCCGTCATGACCACCGATCCCGCCCTGACCGCCCGCGCCGACCGACGGCTCATCCGGGCCAACCACCGCAGCCAGCGCTTCGTCCTCGTCGGGGTCACGGCCCCGCCGGCGACGCAGGAGCGCGACCGGCTGCCGGTCAACCTCGCCTTCGTGCTCGACCGGTCGGGCTCGATGTCGGGCGAGAAGATCGCCCTCGCGAAGCGGACGATCGATGCCGCCCTCGAGCACCTCGACGCCCGCGACCGGTTCAGCATCGTCGTGTACGACGACGTCGTCGATGTCGTCGTCGAGAGCACGCCGGCGTCGGCCGAGGCCCGCCGCAACGCGATCTCGCGCCTGTCCGCGATCGATGCCCGCGGCAGCACGAACCTCTCGGACGGCTGGTTCCGCGGCGCCGAGCAGGTCGCGAGCCATCTCGTCGCCGACGGCGTGAACCGCTGCCTCGTGCTGACCGACGGCCTCGCCAATCGCGGCGTCACCGATCCGGCCGAGCTCGCCCGGCACGCCGCCGAGCTGCGCGTCCGCGGCGTCTCGACGACGACGTTCGGCGTCGGGGCCGACTTCGACGAAACCCTCCTCCAGAGCATCGCCGACGCCGGCGGCGGCCACTTCTACTTCGTCCGCGACGCGGCGACGATCCGCGACCACATCACGAGCGAGGTCGGCGAGACGCTCGAGATCGTCGCCCGCGACGTCGAGCTGGAGGTCGTCGCTGCCGAGGAGGTCGAAGTCGAGGCGATCACGCCCCACCCGAGCCGCCGCCGTGGCACACGAACCGTCGTGAGCCTCGGCGACCTCGTTGCCGAACAGGTCATCGACGTCGTCCTTCGGATCACGTTCCCGTACGGCCAGCTCGGCCGGGAGACCGG
>DASTVH010000237.1:0-2950 GCA_035759195.1 Candidatus Limnocylindrales bacterium | reverse complement strand
GCGCGTCGCCCGGTCGCGGACCAACTCCACGCCGATCATGAGCCCGGGCCCGCGGACGTCGCCGATTCGCTCGTCCTCGGCCATCAGGCGGCGGAGGCCGGCGCTCAGCTCGGCTCCCCGCTCGCGCGCGTTCGCGACGAGATCCTCGTCGCGGATCGTCTCGAGCACGGCGATGCCGGCCGCGCAGGCGACCGGGTTGCCGCCGTACGTCGAGCCGTGAGCGCCGCGTCCCCAGCGCTCCTGGAGCTCATGGCGCGTGGCGATCCCCGAGAGCGGCAGGCCGTTCGCGATCGCCTTCGCCACGACGACCACGTCCGGCACGATGCCGGACGCCTCGAACGCCCACATCCAGCCCGTCCGGCCGAAGCCGCTCTGGACCTCGTCGGCGACCAGCAGGATCCCGTGCTCGTCGCAGATCGAACGGAGACGCCGCAGGAACGCCTCCGGGGCGGGCGTGTAGCCGCCCTCGCCCTGGACCGGCTCGATGACGATCGCGGCGACCGAGGTGGGAGCGATCACGGTCGTGAAGAGCGAGCCCAGGATCTCGAGGGACTCGGCCGCGGCTCGCTCATCGTCGTCGTCGAAGTCCCGATAGGCGGCCGGAAACGGGGCGAAGTAGACGCCCGGCAGAAGCGGCTCGTAGCCCGAGCGATAGTTGATGTTCGAGGTCGTGATGCTCGTCGCTCCGAACGTTCGGCCGTGGAAGCCGTTGCGGAACGCGACGATGCCCGGACGGCCGGTGACGCGGCGGGCGAGCTTGAGGGCACCGTCGATCGCCTCCGAGCCGGAGTTGAGGAACATGATCGTGTCGATCGGGTCGGGCAGGGTGTCCGCAAGCATCCGGGCGAGGGTCACGACGGGCTCCGAGAACCCCATCGCCCCGGTCGGGCCGATGAGCCGGTCGACCTGGGCATGGATCGCCGCGGTGACGCGAGGATGGGCATGGCCGAGCGCAGTGACCGCGATGCCGTTGGCGAAATCGAGGTAGGCCCGGCCGGCCGTGTCGTAGAGGCGGTGACCGGCGCCGTGGCTCCAGCTCCGTTCGAAGTAGCGCCCGAGGACCGGCGAAAGGTGGCTGGCTTCGGCGGCCAGGTCGGCGATGGCGGTGACGGGTTCGTCCATCGACCGAGTATAGATTCCGGCTCCTGTCGATCGGGGCGCCCGGCTCGTCCGGCGGTCCGGCCAGCGGCTAGCATTCGACCATGGTCGACTTCAGCCTGACCGACGAGAACCGCCTCGTCCGCGACAGCGCCCGGGCATTCGCCGAGGCGGAGATCCTGCCGAACATCCGCGCCTGGGACGAGGCCGGCGGCTTCCCCCGCGAGCTGTTCGGCCGGATGGCCGAGCTCGGCTTCCTCGGCGCGCCGATCCCCGAGCAGTACGGCGGCTCGGGCATGGACTACGTCAGCTTCGCCCTGCTCTGCGAGGAGCTCGAGCGGGCCGACACTGCCTTCCGCGTCGTCCAGAGCGTCCACGTCGGCCTGAACTCCCTGGCCCTCCTCCAGTGGGGGACGGAGGAGCAGCGGCAGCGCTGGCTGGTGCCGCAGGCACGGGGCGAGAAGCTCGCGACGTTCGGACTGACCGAGCCCGGCGTGGGGACCGATGCGGCGAACCTCGCGACGACCGCCCGCGCGGAGCCGCGGGGCGACGTCTACCGTCTGAACGGCCAGAAGCAATGGATCTCGCTCGCCGATCTCGCCGACCACTTCCTGGTCTTCGCGTCGGTCGACCGATCGAAGGGCTGGCGCGGCGTCACGGCGTTCCTGCTCGAGCGCGGCATGCCGGGACTCACGACCGGCACGCTCCACGGCAAGCTCGGCATCCGGGCCGGCAACACCGGGCTCATCAACCTCGACGACGTGCCGGTCCCGGCCGAGCACCGGATCGGCGAGGAGGGCGAGGGCTTCCTCGTCGCGATGAGCGCGATCGACCAGGGTCGCTACACCGTCGCGGCGGGTGCGGTCGGGCTCGCCCAGGCCTGCCTCGACGCGTCCGTGCGGTACGCCCGGGAGCGACGGACATTTGGCGACGAGATCGGCCGCCACCAGCTCGTCAAGCAGCTCATCGCCAAGATGGCGGCCGGGACCGAGATGGGTCGTCTGCTCGTGTGGCGGGCGGGCTGGCTCAAGAACCAGGGCCGCCGCAACACCCGCGAGACGTCGCTCGCCAAGTGGCACGCCACCGAGCACGCCGTCCAGAGCGCGCTCGACGCGATCCAGGTCCACGGTGCGAACGGCTACTCGAACGAGTTCCCGGTCGAGCGCTACCTGCGCAACTCGAAGGCGGCGGTCATCTACGAGGGGACGAGCCAGCTCCACACGCTGATCCAGGCCGACTACGCCCTCGGCTACCGGGAGGATCGGCCGCTCCGCTGCGAGCCCTGGCCGGCCCAGGGCTGGGAGCGCGCGACGGCCTGACGCGTCCGGGGCCTGGGTCCGGCCGCGTGGGCGGTCGGTCAGGCAGCCTCCGGCGATACCTCGGCATCGCCCTCGGCCCGCGAACGCGGTGCCGGAGCCGCGTCGGTCCCCGTGCGGTGGGCGGTGGTCATCCGGCTCCGGGCGGTGATGATCAGGGCGACCGCGAACACGATGACCGCGCCGGCGACGAGGGTCCGCGGGGTGATCGGCTCGTCGAGGATGACCGCCCCGAGGAAGACGGCGACGACCGGGTTGACATAGGCGTACGTCGCGATCAACGGCAGCGGCGCGACCCGGAGGAGCCAGACGTACGCGGTGAAGGCGATCAGGCTGCCGACGATTGCCAGGTACGCGAAGCCGAGCAGCGATTCGGGTGCCACCGCCTCGATCCTGAACGTCGCATATTCACCGCGGACCGCCGCCATCGCCGCGAGCACGAGGCTGCCGGTCAGCATCTGCGCCGCGGTGGCGACGAGTGGATCGCGCGGCAGGCGGGCCCGGTGGGCCGAGAACAACGACCCCGTGGACCAGCT
>DASTVH010000236.1:0-11276 GCA_035759195.1 Candidatus Limnocylindrales bacterium | reverse complement strand
GCCTTCGGCACGGCCGCGGCCGGGTATCTTGGCGCGCTGCTCCTGCTCCTGACCCTGCGCGGCTCGTTCCGCGCCGAGCGTGCGGCACCGCCGGGTTCGATGCTGACCGAGATCCGCGAGGGGGTCAGCTATCTGGCCCATCACCGGCTCCTGCGGACGATGGCGTTCGTCGTCGGCCCGATGAACCTGGCCGCGATGGCGATCCTCGGGATCGTCGTGCTCTACGCGGTCGCACCGGGCCCGCTCGGCCTCGACGCCGTCGGGTTCGGCCTGCTGACGACGGCCGGCGGGGTCGGCTGGATTCTCGGCACGCTTCTTGCCAGTCGCCTGGAACGCTGGCTCGGCCGGGCGAACCTCTTCGTCGCCTGTATCGCCGGCCTGCTCGCCCAGGACCTCGTCTACGTCGTCGTGCCCCAGGCGGTGGTGATCGGCGCCGTACTGATCGTCACCGGGATCTTCGGCGGCGCGTTCAACGTCGTCTTCGGCTCGATCCGCCAGCGGATCGTCCCGAACCACCTGCTCGGACGGGTGATGGCCTCGTTCCGGGTGATCAGCTGGGGCTCCCTGCCCCTCGGGGCGCTGATCGGCGGGATCGTCGGGCAGACGTTCGGGCTGACGGCGGTGTTCGTCGGGGCGGCGCTCATCCACCTCGCGCTGCTCCCCTCGCGGCTGATCCTGACCGACGAATTCATGGCGCGAGCGGAGGCAGAGGCGGCCGCGGCCGACGCGGTCGGGCCGATGACGGCGCCCTCGCCTGCCACGCCGGCGGAGCCCGCGGCGTAGGAAGGCCGGGGCGCTCCGCGCCCGAGCCCGCGGCCTGGCGGCCCGGGCCTCGGCCCCGCTGCTTCAGATCTCAGCCGTGGGACAGGTCCTCAAGTGTCGGGCAGTCACTGCCGAACCCGTAGCGCCGGCACTCCGTTGCCGTGAACCCGCGGGTCAGCGACGAACGCCCGATCGCGATCAGCTCGTCGGGGTCGAGCGTCATGATCAGGAGGTCACCGCCCTGGGGCGCCACGACGATGTGGAGATCGTCGACGAAGGCCACACCCTGGGCCTGGACGTCGCCCAATGGGAGCTCGTGCACGAGCTCGCGACTGGCGACGTCCCACACCCGAACCGGATCCCCCGACGCCCCGATCGCGACCAGCGATCCGTCCGGGCTGATGGCGACCGCCTTCGGCGAGCCGTCGTGGGCCCGGAGCACGGACGCCCCCTGCGGCTGGAGGGTCGTGGCATCAAGCCAATGAAGCGAGCCACCACCCGCTCCGAGGAAGCCGCCGACCGCGAGGAGTGTCGTTCCGTTCGGCGTGTACCCGGCGAACCAGATCCGGTCCCGGCCTTCGAGTTCCCCTGGAAGTTCGGCGGTCTGGAGGAGCCCCCACGTCGTCGTTGAGTAGCGGCGCAGGACGCCGGTGTCGTAGTCGGCGACGACGAGCGCACTCGAGTCCGGCGTGAAGACCGCGTCGAATACCTGCCGCCCTGGCGCTTCGGCCCCGATGTGGACGAGGTGTCCGGTCGCGGCGTCCCAGACCGCCCAGTAGCCGTCCATGTTGTGGTTGTCCGCGGCGAAGACCATTGAGCCGTCCGGTGACCACCGCATCGAGAGTGCCCAGATTGGAAATGGTTCCTCCGGGAAGGCGGCGCATGCGCCGGCTTCGACGCGCGGGACCTGCCGAAGCCCGACTTCATCCCAGTTCCACGCGCAGACGCCATCGAGTTCGACGAGCGGCCGACCGCTTCGCAGGTCCCGGATCACGGGTGGCTCGGCGATGGGGAAGGACCCCGGCTGCAGAAGCAGCCGTTCGCCGTCGGGCGAGATGCGAAGCAGTTGTCCGTCGGTACCGGGAACGGAGCTGAGAACGTCACCGTCGGCGAGATCCACGACGAACGTGCGGCCGAGGAGCCCGGTTCCGTCGTCATGACACTGTCCATGAAGCAGTGCGGCCAGCCCATCGTGCACGTCGAGGCCGCTGGCAGCGACGAATCCTCGGCATGTCGGAGTCGCCCGCGCTTCGCCGTGTCTGGTGAGATCGAGCAGGGTGGCAAGCCCAAGCTCGATGTCCGACACGAGGACCCTGGTGCCGTCCTCGGAGACGGATGGTCGGCCGCTCCCGGCCGCCTCCGAAACCGCGATCTGGTCCCCGCTTCGGCCGTCCCACCTCCGAAGCGTCGCGTCGCGCCCCGTCGAGTAGACGGTGTCCGAGCTCGGGCCGAATTCGGCGTAGAAGCTCTCACCGGCATGGCCGGCGAAGTCCGCGATCCGGGCGCCGCCGCCGTCGACGTCGAAGACGACCATCGGCCGGTCGCCCGCGAGGAGGAGTGAGCCGTCCTCGTTCAGGTCCCTCGTATAGAGCTCGGCGAAGCCAGGGTCGATCTCGCGGATCCGCGTTCCGCTGGCGATGTCCGCGACCACGAGTCTGAAGCCGTCCGCCGAGATGTCGTCGAACGCGACCCTTCGCCCGTCGCCACTCAGCGCCTGGCCCGCGAGCCCGGCCTGGCTGCTCAGGACGGTCAGCGCGTGGGTTTCGCGGTCGATCAAGCCGATGCCCACGTGGACGTCGAACCGCCACGGGGCGCACGCTCCGGAATCCGCCGTCTCCTCAGTCAGAAGTCGCACCAGGATATGGGTCTCCGACACCCCAGCCACCATCCCGCCACACCGGCCGAGATCGATCCGATCGATGAGCCGGCCGGTCGCACCATCCAGGATCTGCGCGCCGAGCACACGAGCAGGCGGTGCGACCTCGGGCTCCATCCAGAGCGTTCCGACGATGACGTGCGAGCCACCCGGCGAGAAATAGGCGGGTCCGACGCCGACCTGCGCATCCTCCGGTCGATACGTCCAGACGATCTCCCCCGTTGCGATGTCGACGACCTCGAGGTGGCGGGCCGGCTTCTCCATCAGGCCCGAGGCAGCCATCCGAGTGCCGCTCGGATCGAGGTCGGTCCACAGCTCCGCGGCCGGGTCGTCGTCGGACCAGGCGTAGCGAAAGACCGCCTGATCGGCGGCAATCGACTCGCGCAGGACTGCGACGAGCTCGTGCGACGGGCCCCGGCCGGTCAGGGCAGCAAGCGCGAGCAGCTTCGCGAGGCTCGGATCCTCGTCGAGGGCTGCGACCGCCGCCGAAGCCAGCTCACCCGAGCGGGCGACATCGGCCTCCTGCTCGGCCCGCGCTGCTTCCTGCTCGGCCCGCGCCGCCTCGTCCTCCGCTCGGGCGAGTTGAACCGCGGCGAACCACGCGCCGCCGATCGCGAGGACGAGGAAGAGGATGGCTCCGGCGAGCAGGATGACGAGACGGCGGTTCGTCCGGTGCTGGAGCGCGATTTCCTCCTCGCTCGCATCCTGGCTCGCCCGAAGAAACTGGCGCTCGAGTTGGTTCAGCTCCGACTCATGCATGACGGACCACTCGAGAGCCCCGGCCAGACGTGCACCGCGATAGAGCTCTGCCCGGTCCATGCCCGATCGCTCCCACCCTCGAGCGGCCTCGATCAGATGCTTCCGGAGGCGACGGCCCTCGGCGTCCTCTTCGAGCCAGTCGCGAAGCCGCGGCCACTCCCGAAGCAGTGCCTCGTGGGCGACCTCCACCGAGCCTTCACTGACGGTCACGAGCCGGCTGTCGATGAGCACCGCGAGGACCCGGGCGATGTCCGGATCGCGGTCGTCGAATTCGGTCAGGGGCACAGGCCGACGGACGACGACCTCCGGCTCGCTCGCCGCCGCGAGGCGGAGGAAGATCGATCGCGCGATCCCCTGCTGCTCGGGCGTCAGCCGGCTGAAGGCGGATTCGGCAAGGCGCGCGACCGCCCCGCTGACCCCGCCGATCCGGTCGTACGTCTCCAATCGGAGCGTCCGGCCCGTGCGCTGCTGCCAGAGGTCGAGAAGCGTTGTGGACAGGAGCGGGAGGCCGCCGGGCTCATCGAGCACGTCGGCGACGAGCGCGTCGGTCAACGCGGCGTCGACCCGGAGCCCGGCTGCACGAGCCGGAAGGTCGATCGCGCGGGCCAGCTCGTCCGACGCCATCGGTCCGACGAGCACGTTGTCACGGCTCAGCAGTTGCGCCAGTTCTCGCCAGGCGGCGCATTGCCCGTAGAAGTCCGCTCGGATCGCGAGGACGACGAGTCCCCGGAACGAGGAATCCCCCGCGAGCCCGACGAGCGCCTCCACGAACTCGGTTCGCTGCCGCTCGTCCTCACAGACGGTGAACAGCTCCTCGAACTGGTCGACGACCACGACGAGCCGCCGGCCCGGTGGGAGGCGGTCCAGCACCTCAACGATGGACGCGTCTCCCGTCAGGTCGAAGCCGAGGCGCCTCACCGCCAGGGAGGCGGCTCGACGCAACTCATCCGGTGGCGCGTGGCCGGGCCGGACGACCGCGATGGCCCACTGGTCGCTGCCGGGCAGCACGCCATCCTTCAGCGCGGCGACGAGGCCGGCCCGCACGACGGATGACTTCCCGCTGCCGGATGGGCCGACGATCCCGAGGAACGTCGATCCCGCGAGCTTGGCCACCAGCTCGGCGACTACCCGTTCGCGGCCGAAGAAGAAGCGCGCGTCCGAGAGATCGAAGCTTGCCAGCCCCTTGAAGGGGCAGATGACGTGAGCTCGTGCGTCACGACTGGCGTCGACGTCAACGCCCGTTCCCGGCGTTGCGGGCTCCACGAGCCCCAGGTGGGTCGCGAGCATGGCGATTTCCACCCGGGAGGACGCCCCGAGCTTGCCCTTGATGTTCGCGACGTGGACGGAGGCCGTCTTCTTGCTGATGAAGAGCTGCTCGCCGATCTCGCCGTCCGTCCGGCCGCTCGCGACGAGGGCCACGACCTCTCGCTCGCGCGGCGACAGTGGCGGGAGGGTGTCTGCTGAAACGAACCCGACTCGCTGCCGAGCGAGCTGGAACTCGAGGACCTCGCTCGTGACGGCGGCCTCGGACGCACGAAGTCGCCGGCGGTCTCGTACCGTCTGGCCGGCCGCACCGGGCAATCGATCGGCAGCCCGAAAGGGCCCGGTCTGCTCCGGCTCCTGCGAGCTCCCCATCGCGCCTCGCACGACGTACGGTCGAGGGGTCATTGTCGAGGCACCGTCCGTGCGCCGCAAGGGGGTATGCGGAGGTCGATGTCGGTCCTGCGACCGGTTTCGCTCATCTCATCCGCCGCCGAAACCGGATGACGTAGGCGAAGGGAAGTGCCGTTGCCGCATAGGCGATCGAGTTGTAGCCGAAGTGGAGGACCGTGTCGCTCAGGCCGATCTGCGCATCGAGGATGCCCGGGCAAGGGCAGCCGTTGTTGGCGACGACGTTCGAGATGATCACGAGGTGCTCGAGGACGTGCCAGCCCTCCAGCCAGACGCCGAAGAAGAGGAAGGCGATCATCAGCGCCCCGGGGATGGCCGTCCTCGCGACTCGCCAGCGGATCAGGCCGACTGCGATCACGACGAGCCCGCCCAGGTACGCCGAATTGAACGCGAGATGGAGCCACTCTTCGGTTCCCTGGATCGCGAAGACAACACCGAGCAGGCCGAGGGCACGCTCGTCGGGCACGCCGAGGAGATACACCTGGACGAGCTGGATGATGTGTTCGATGACGTGGACGCCCTGGATCAGCACGACCAGGGCATAGAACGCGAGCAATCTCCCGCCCCAGGTCATGTCTCCCCCGCTGATCGACCACCCTCGACTGGGCGAGAGCGGTGCCGTCGTCTCCGACATCTCGTGCCCTCCTGTTCGCACGGCTCCCGATGATCTGGGCGTGGGGCATGGCCGAACCGGCGGACCGAGATCGACGATCCAGCCGGCTGAGCCTGCCCCGCGTCGATCAGAGTGCGTCGCAATGCTCCGGATCGCCCCGGGCGTTGAGGAAGACCACTTCGACCGAGTCCTCGGTGATGAGCAGCCTCCGCACGAACGAGGTGTGCAGCTGATTGGCGGCACCGTTGCCCACCAGGTTGAAGTGATCCGTGGTCGTGACGAGGATCGGGAAGCCCGCGTCCGTGACGGTCAGGACGTTGTGGTAATTGAAGCGGTACGTCCCGCCGTCGCTGTCCACCGCCGTGCCCTGGATGGTGTCGGGTGCGTTGACGTGCACGACGCCGTTGGCATCCACGCTCAGGTGGAAGTGGCCTGTCAGCGTTCCGGTCAGGTGGATCGAAAGGTCCGGCGGGAGATCCGGGCAGGTGCCGGCCGGAAGCGTCTCATCGATGACTTCCGTGAAATGGATCGTGCTTTCCGAGTTCGGTGACGCAGCGGCGGCCGCCGT
Source organism: Candidatus Limnocylindrales bacterium (assembly GCA_035759195.1). Classification (GTDB taxonomy): domain Bacteria; phylum Chloroflexota; class Limnocylindria; order Limnocylindrales; family CSP1-4; genus CF-46. Next base: position 5,027 of record DASTVH010000236.1, on the reverse strand, counting down.
CGCACCGATCAGGCTGGCCGCGATCAACGCCGCAGCCACTCCCGAAATTCGTCGACGCATCTCGTCTCTCCTCGTCGTCGAGGTCCGTCCCTCGCCACAACTCGCGAGGTCCAACGGATCTGTCGTCAACGTGGGACTAAGGAGGCCGAGTCGCATCAGGGAGCGCCTTATTGCACGCCTCAAATCGGCGCGACGGACCGTCCGGGGCTCGGTCGGCCCTACTCGCCGGCCGGCAGTGCCACGACGAAGCGGCTCCCGCCGTAGCCGTTCGGTTCGAGCCAGACCCGCCCGCCCATCGCGTCCATCAGCCGCCGCGCCGCGAAGAGCCCGATCCCGGAGCCCCGGCTCCGACCCCGCCCGTCGATCCGGACGAACGGCTCGAACACGCTCTCCCAGTCCTCCATCGGGACGCCCGGGCCGTCGTCGGTGACGTAGACCCGGACCTCGTCGTCGACGCGCCAGACACCGATGCTCACGGCGTCCCCGCTCGGGGCGTATTTCGACTCGTTGTCGAGGAGCTGCTCGAGGACCTGCTTGAAACGGGCGGCGTCGCCGACCGCGACGAGCGGCTCGGCCGGCCGCTGCCAGCGGATCAGGTGCGGCCGCAGGACGAGTCGCAGCGTCTCGACGGTTTCGGCGACGGCCTCGACCGCGTCGAAGGGCAGCCGCGACAGGCCTGTCAGGCCCTCGCCGCGCACCGACGCCAGGATCGAGTCGACGAGGTGGTCGAGTCGTGAGACCTGCTCGAGGGCCGCGGCCCGCCACTCCCCGGCGACCGAAGGATCCGGAACGGCCGCCGAACCGGACGCGGCCTCGGCCAGCAGGTCGACGTAGACCCGGACGATCGAGAGCGGCGTCCGCAGCTCGTGGGTGACGACGGACATCAGCTCCGATCGGGCGGCATCGAGCGCGGTGAGCTCCGCCAGGCGGCCTTCGACCTCGGCCTGGAGGCGACCCTTCTCGACGATCCCGGCGAGGAGCGCGGCGATCGTGCTCAGCAGTTCGACGTCGGCGAGGCTGAACCGGCGTCGGTCGCGGGTCTGGACGTTGAGGACGCCGATGACTCGCTCGTGCCAGACGAGCGGCACCGAGAGCATCGCGTGGAGACCCTCGATGTCGAAGCCGCGGACCCAGGAGAACCGTGGATCGACGGTCACGTCCTCGACCGCGATCGGCCGGCGGTCGGCGGCGACCCGGCCGGTGATGCCCTGGCCGACGGCGAGGCTGACCCGCCCGACCTGGCTTCGGTCGAGGCCGTTCGTGGCGGCGAGGGTGAGCCGCGGCTGGTCACGCTCGGCGAGGTAGAACGAGCAGACCTCGACCCCCATCGCGACGGTCGTCCCGTCGACGATCGCCCGCATGAGTTCGTCCCAGTCGCGCGCCTGGGTCGCGAGCTGGGCGACCTCGTGGACGAAGGCGAGCTCGCGGAGGCGTCGCGAGGCCGAGACCTCCGAGCCCGACCTGCGGTCGGAGTCGTTCACGAAGCGATCATGGCCGATCCGCCGCCGGGTCGGGGAGGTCCGGCCGGCAGACCGATCGCTCGGCCATCGCGACCAGCCGATCGGCCACGACGTCGGCCGGCAGGCCCCGACCGTACAGCTCGTCGAACGCCTGGAAGCTCGTGACGACGGTCAGGATGTCGGTCGCCTCCTCGACCGACACGCCCGGTCGGAGGTAGCCCTGCTCGGCGAGGCGCCTGGCGAGGGCCGCCTGGCCGGGCCGCCGACCATCCTCGATCGCCTTCACGGCGGCGACCGCGTCGGGATCGATCGCGGCGAGCGTGAACATCGCCCGGGCGAGTTCGGGCAGCGCGGCGTACAGCTCGACGGCGACTCGCTGGGCCGTTCGCAACGCGTCGAGCGCGTCGGGCCGGCGGAAGGCGGCAACGAGCCGATCGAAGCCGGCCTCCTCGCGCAGGTGGCGGGCGAGCGCGTCGAACAGGCCGGCTCGCGAGCCGTACAGGAGGTAGACCGTCGAGCGCGAGACGCCGGCGGCGCGGGCGACCTCATCGACCTTCAGCGCCCCGAGCGGTCCCCGCTCGAGCGTCGCCCGCGCCGCGGCGAGGACCCGGCGGCGCGTCTCGGCCGCGGCAGCCGCCCGCGCGGTCTGGACGTATTGACGTTTGTCCATGTCGCAATCCTACTTCATCGGACAGTCTGTCCAATCACTGGACACAACGTCCGATCAAATGAGGAGTCAGCGATGCAGACCAACGTCCCCGTCCTCGTCGTCGGCGCCGGCCCGGCCGGTCTCGTGACCGCCATCGGGCTCGCCCGCCACGGCGTGCGTTCCCTCGTCATCGAGCGCCATCCGTCGACCTCGATCTTTCCGCGGGCCACCGGCGTGAGCGTCCGCTCGATGGAGATCTTCCGGAGCTGGGGGATCGACGACGCTGTGCGACGCGGCGGCTGGCGGGTCATCCCGCGCCAGGCGACCGTCCGGCGGCTCGACGACCGTCACCCGACCGAGGCGCCGCTCGGCTTCCCCGACGAGTCGGCCTCGCTCGCCGTCAGCCCGACGACGGCCGCGGTCTGCCCCCAGGACCACCTCGAGCCGGTGCTCGTCGATCTCTACCGATCGCTCGGCGGTGAGATCCGCTTCTCGACCGAGCTCGTGGCGTTCGACGAGGGGCCGGACGGCATCGCCGCGACGCTCCGCGATCGGGTCGACGGCGGGACGTCGGTCGTCCGCAGCTCGTGGCTCGTCGGGGCCGACGGGCACCGGAGCGCCGTCCGGGCCGCCCTCGGCATCCCGATGGTCGGGCCCGACGACCTCGGCCGGTTCATGAGCGTCCTGTTCCGGGCCGACCTGTCCGACGTGCTCGGCGATTCGACGTACGGCCTCTACGTGATCGAGGGCGAGGGGCCGCCGACCGTCCTCGTCCCGTCCGGCGCCGACGACCGCTTCGTGTTGGGGATGCCGCTGCCGCCGGGGATGGACGACGCCGACGTCACCGCAGCGTTCCCCATGGAGCGTTGCGTCGCGCTCGTCCGGGCCGCGACCGGCCGACCCGACCTGGCGATCGCGGTGCTCGCGACGAGCTCGTTCGCGTTCTCGGCGCAGGTCGCGGCGCGGATGCGGGACGGCCGCGCGTTCCTCGTCGGTGACGCGGCCCACCGCATGACGCCCCGCGGCGGGCGCGGCATGAACACCGCGATCGCCGACGGCTTCGATCTCGGCTGGAAGCTGGCATGGGTCGAGCGGGGCATCGCCGGCCCGGCGCTCCTGGACAGCTACGAGGCGGAGCGGGCCCCGATCGGCCGGCGCAACGTCGAGCTCTCGATGGCGCCGGGCGGCGGTGGCACCGAGGACGGCTTGGCCGAGGACCTCGGCGTCGTCGTGGACCCCGCCGCCCCGGCCGGTGCCGCCTTCCCGCCCGACGGACGGGCCGGTTCCAGGGCGCCGCACGTCTGGCTGGCCTCCGGCGGCCAGCGCGTCTCGACGCTCGACCTGTTCGGGCGCGAGTTCGTCGTGCTTGCCGCCGGCGACGCGGCGACGTGGCGCGAGGCGGCATCCATCGTCGCCGATCGCGGGTTCGACCTCCCGCTGCGGGTCGTCGCCGTCGGTCGAGACCTCGGCGATGCCGACGGAACGTTCGCGGCCCGCTACGGCCTGGCCGACGGGGGCGCGGTCCTCGTCCGCCCCGACGGGATCGTCGCCTGGCGCTGCCCCGAGCCGCCGGCCGACGCCGCGTCGGCGCTCGCTTCGGCGCTCGCGACGGCGACCGGGCGCGGCGCTGACGAGGCGCGCCCGGCCTCGTCGGAGGCCGCCTGATGCGCGGCCCTCGCTGGACGTCGCTCTGGGCGGCGCTCGCTCACCTGGCCTGGGCGTGGGGCTGGTACCTGCCGGCCGACGACCCTGGTCAGCGGATCGGGAAGTAGATCTCCGTGATCGGCGGGCCCGGCTCGTCCGGGCTCGTCAGGTACGCCTCCCAGCCGGGGGCCGCCTGCTCGAGCCCCTGCTCGGCGATCCAGGTGGTCGCCCGGTTCCAGGCCTCGCCGATCCGCTCGTATGGCCCGACGTGGGTCGTCTTCACCGCCCGCCCGCCCGGGAGCTCGGAAATGAAGACGCGGCCGGTCGGGGTAACCGTTCCGGTGAACGGGAACCCGACCTCCGCGACGATCTGTGGCTCCACCGACTCGTAGCGGGCGAACGGATGGCCGGCGTACGACGCGCCCGACTGCATGACGGCCTGCATCGTCAGCTCGAACGCCTCACCCATCAGGCGCGGCATGTCGGCGACGTGTCCCTCGATCCGGACGACGGCGGCCTGCCGAGCCGGGAGGTCGATGATCTCCGGCGTGGTCGGCGGGCGGGTCTCGATGGCTTCTGTCATGGGCGTGCCTCCTCGACGATCGATCGTCGGTTCGCGGGTGAGGCCCGGGCAAGGCGCGTTCGACCCGAGTTCGGGAGCCGTTCAGCCTTCAGCGCCCGGCCATCGGCTCGGCGCCGCCCGCCGCGACCCCTCGCCGGTCGCGGCCCAACCCCCGTCCGTCCGATATCGCACGCCGCGGGAATCCACTTCCCCTCCGGCGCTGCCGATTTCGGACTCCGAAATCGGCAGCCGGAGAACGGGTGCGATTTCCGGCGCCGTACGATTCGACGGATCGGGGCGGGCGGATCGGGGCGGGCGGATCGGGCGGATCGGGCGGGCGGAGCCCGGCGGGCGGAGCCCGGCGGGGGGTCAGCCGGCCGGCACGGCCTCCGTCGGGTCGGTGACGGTCGTCGGCAGCCCCTCGAGCAGCGGATCGGTCCAGGCCCATGCAGCGCCGTGATGCCGGCCCACCGCCCCGTGCCGCGCCGCCTCCACCCGCAGCGGCAGGCCGAAGATCTCGATGAACCCGACGGCCGACTTGTGGTCGAACGCGTCGCCCTCGTCGTACGTGGCGAGGTTCTTGTCGTAGAGCGACAGCGGCGAGCGGCGCCCGGTCAACACCGCCGACCCGTGGTCGAGCCGGATCCGGACGTCGCCCGACACGACCCGCTGCGACGACGCGACGTAGCCCCGCAGGTCGCGGTGCAGCGCG
>DASTVH010000235.1:0-2148 GCA_035759195.1 Candidatus Limnocylindrales bacterium | reverse complement strand
GCCGATGACGGCAGGATCTACGTGACGGCCGCCGACGATCGGCTCCTCGCGTTCGAGACCGACGGGTCGGTGGCCGACGGGTGGCCGATCGAGATCGCCGGGACGACCGGGACCTGCTTCGGCCCGCCGGGTCCGGTGATCGGGCCCGACGGAACCGTGTTCGTCGCGACCGGCGGGCGGCCGCCGGACGGGGCGCTGACCGCGGTCTCGCCGGACGGCGACGAGCTTCCCGGCTGGCCCTTCGTTCCGGACGGGCAGCTGGCCTACCCGTGTCTCGGCTGCACGCCCGGGCCGGCCGACCCCGCGCCGCCGGTCTTCTCGGGCGAGCGGATCTTCGTCGTAACGCTCCCCGCCGGAACCGACGACATCGGCGACGTCGAGATCGTCTCGCTCGGGCACGACGGCGGGATGCGACCGGGCTGGCCGCTCCGGCTCGCCGTCGACGAGGCGGCGCTGCACCTCGCCCCGGACGGTCGGCTGTTCGCGGTTCTGCTCGACGTCGAGGACTTCGCCCGGACCACCCTCCAGTACGTCCCCGATCCGCCGGGGACCGGAACCTCGCCCTGAGGGCGTGCGGTCCGGGCCTGGCTCCTTCGTCGCCCGGGTGCCCCGAAACCGCGAGCGCCCTCGCGACGTACCGCTACGCCAAGGAGGTGTGATGATCGTTCGATCGGTGCGCGGCGTGGTCATCGTCGTTCTCTGTGTCGTGCTGCTCGCGTGCACGCCGGGCGGGGGAGGGGCCTCGGACGCGCCGCCATCCCCGAGCGTCGCCGATCCGGCGGGCGGGGACGGCTACTGAGCGCCTACTGAGCGCCTGCCGAGCGCCGTCCAAGCGCCGTCGTTGTCCCGATCGGGGGACGTCGGCTAGAATGCGTCGGCGGCGCGACGGAACCGCGTCGCATGGGCGGCTAGCTCAGCTGGTTAGAGCACTTGCTTGACATGCAAGAGGTCACTGGTTCGAGTCCAGTGTCGCCCACCACAACCTGAACGCGACGACCGGGATACGCGGCGTCGGGACGGAGCCCCAGAGAGCCGGGCCAGCGGCTGGAAGCCCGGCGGCCACCGACGACGAGCGCACCACCCGCGAGCGGCCGGCGAACCGGCCCGGGATCCGCCCGTTAGCGCGGCCAGAGCGCGCGGCACCAGGCCGGGACGACCGGCACGACGTCGCGAAGGCGGGTGGAACCGCGGGAGCCGAAGGCCTCTCGTCCTGTCGATGGACGAGAGGTTTCGTGATTCTCGGGAGGCCGACATGACGGATGAAGCGCAGATCGCAGCGGACGAGGAGCTGGAGTTCGTCGCGCCCGAGCGGGGCTCGGCGGAGGAGCTCCTCGATGCGAGCGCCGGCGACCCGCTCGACCCGATGCGCCACTCCACGGCCCACGTCATGGCCGAGGCGGTCCTCGATCTCTTCCCCGCCACGAAGCTGGGGATCGGCCCGGCGATCGAGGACGGCTTCTACTACGACTTCCAGCTTGAGCGCCCGCTCAAGCCCGACGACCTCGTCCGGATCGAGGCCCGGATGGCCGAGAGCGTCGCGGCCGACCACCCGTTCGTCCGGCGCGAGCTGCCGCCGGAGGAGGGTCGGGCGTTCTTCGAGGAGCGCGGCCAGCCGTTCAAGGTCGAGATCCTCGACGACCTGGCGGAGAAGGCGAAGGCCGACGGCGCGCCGCCGCCGGCGACGACGGTCTACGAGCACGGCCCGTTCGTCGACCTCTGCCGCGGGCCGCACGTCGAGAGCACCGGCCGGATCGGCCCGTTCAAGCTCCTCGCGGTTTCGGGCGCCTACTGGCGCGGCGACCAGGCCCGGCCGTCCCTCCAGCGGATCTACGGCACGGTCTGGTCGACGCAGGAGGAGCTCGACCGGTACCTGTGGCGGCGCGAGGAGGCCCGCAAGCGGGATCACCGGCGGCTCGGCGTCCAACTGGGGCTGTTCTCGTTCCACGACGTGGCCCCGGCGATGGCGTTCTGGCACCCGAAGGGCTGGACGCTCTACCGGACGCTCCAGGACGCCCTGCGTGAGCTGCAGGACCGCCGGGGCTACCAGGAGATCTACACGCCGCCGCTCGTCCACCGCAAGCTCTGGGAGCGCTCCGGGCACTGGGAGCACTACCGCGACAACATGTACCTGCTCGACGTCGACGGCGA
>DASTVH010000234.1:0-10223 GCA_035759195.1 Candidatus Limnocylindrales bacterium | reverse complement strand
GGAGGTGGGGTTGCCACAACGCTCGAAGCCTTGCGATCAGGCTGATCCAGCTCGGGCACCACGGGCACGTTTGGAGCCTCAGAGCCCCGCTGATCGTCATTCAACGATCCCGTTCAAGGCCGCCTCCATGGCTGCCAGGTCGATGCTGCCGATCTTCATCAGGCGAAGCACCCCGGAGCTGTCGATGAAGTAGTGCGACGGGATGCCCATGATCCGGTACTCGGAGGCGATCCGGGTGTCGGGGTCGGCGACCAGCCCGTAGGTCAGCCCGACGCGGTCAGCGTAGTCCTTGACGGCCGACGCATCCTCTGAGATGAAGATGGCAAGGACGATCAGGTCGCTGTCCGTGAACTCCTCGGACATGGCCTGGATGTCCGGGTTCTCCGCTCGGCAGGGCTGACACCAGCTCGCCCCGAAGGTCAACCAGACTGGTTTGCCGTTGAACTCGCTGGGCCCGACCGCCTTCCCGTTCACGGTCGTGACGAGGAAGTCCGGCACCGGCTTCCCGACCGTTGGCGGCTCCCCTCTGGCGCCACCGGAGAGACTGACGTAGGTGAAGCCGTCCGCGCTGGGGGTCGGCTGGTTCGCGATGACCGCGACGGCGACGATGATCGCTGCGGTCAGCCCCATGATGGCAAGCGTCGCGGACCGGCTCTGGCGTGCCCGCGCCGTTGGTGCAGCATCCGCGGTCGCCGTCTGCGCTTCCATTTGGGACCTCCTGCGTACCGCGCGCCGGTGGGCTGCCGTTCCCTCAAGACGTGGGCCGACGCCTAGCTCAGGCCGCTGTAACTGTGCAGGCCCCCGAAGAAGAGGTTCCCGAAGTACGTGAACAGGGTCGCCCCGAATCCGAGGACCAGGAACCATGTGGCGCGCTTGCCACGCCAGCCGCGGATCACGCGAGCGTGGAGATAGGAGCCGTAGATGAGCCAGGTCACGAGCGAGGCGGTCTCCTTCGGGTCCCAGCTCCAGTACGTGCCCCAGGCGAGGTCCGCCCAGACGGCCCCGAGGGCGATCGTAAGCGTAAGGAACGGGAACCCGATGACGACGGCCTTGTACGAGATCTCGTCGAGGAGCTCCCGGCTTGGGAGACTGCGTCGGCCGTTCTCGCCCTGGATGAGGTGGAGGATCGCCGCGGCGAACGAGATCGAGAACGTCCCGTAGGCGACGATCGCGACCGCGACATGGGCCGACAGCAAAAGGTTGTTCTGGAGGGCCGGCACGAGCGGGTCGATGGCCGATGGGATCGTCATCGCGTAAAGCAGCAACGCGAGCGCGATCGGCAGAGCGACAAGGCCGAGAGCCCGTTGCTTGTAGCGCCGCTCGAAAGACGCGTACACCACCAGGATGCCCCAGGCGAACGCGACCGAGAACTCGTACATATTGGCGAAGGGGCCGCGGCCGCTGGCGATCGTCCGGAACACGAGCGACGCACTGATGAAGACGAGGCCGAGGTACACCAGGAGCGTGCCGTACGCCGCCAGATTGCTCGCGCCGCGCTGGCCAATCGCGATCGTACCGCCGCCGGCGCCCGCCCCGGCCATCACCGTTTGCCGCCGCGCGAGGCGGGCCAACACCGTGGCGAGCACGTAGCAGCCGAGCGCCAGGCCAATCGAGATGATCCCGGAGATAAGGCCGTACTCCGACATGTTGAGCATGGGCTGCTCCTTCCTTCAGGCGCCGCTCGGCCCGGTCAGGGCGAGCTCCACCTCATCGACCAGGCGCTTGAAATCGGACTGGAACGTGATCTCGTGGCGGACGATCGCCCCGATCTGGATCGAGCTCCCGTTGGGTCGCCGACGGATGAGTGCCCAGGCCCGGCGACTTGGGAAGAGGAAGACGAGGCTGATACCAAACACGAGGAGACTTGCTCCGATCCAGACGAGGACCGCGCCCGGGTCCCGAGCGACGATCAAGCCGGTGAACTGGCGTTCGCGGACGAACGTGAAGTCGAGCCCGGCGATCTTCGTAGGCCGGCCCTGGGACACGGATTCGGAGGCGATCAGGCTGCCCTCGCTCCCGGACGCGTAGACCTCGATCCGCATCTGGCCCGGCTTGATCTGGGGGTCGACCTCACCTGAAGCGACCCCGATGACATAGGCCGTCAGCCCCGCGTCCGGCAGGATGAACTGGCCGACGCGGTGCTTGCCGTCCCTCGAGGTCCACTCGAGGGGGACGCCCCGGTCGAAGACGACCATCCCGGTCGGGTCAGCCACCTTCATCACCGCCGCAGCGCCGTAGAAGGACTGGTAGACGCTGACGTCGCCCGCGCGCAGCGGCTCGTTGACCCGGATGGTCTGGGCAGCCACCTGCGCCCCATCCCGGTACAGGACGAGGTCGCTCGTGAAGTCGCTCGGGCTGCCGTTCGTGTAATAGGAGTCGGTGAAGCTCTTCGCCTCGATCGACAGACCCGTGCCATACCCGACCTCGACCCGGGACCCGACCGGCACCGCGAGGCCATTGTTCCGGAACCCCCAGGCGGTGCCGATGAGGGCGCCAGCGAGGATGAGGATGAGGCTGAGATGGGCGATGACCGTCCCGAACGGTCCCCAGCGGAACCGGTCGGCATAGAGATGGAGCGTGTCACCGTCCCGGCTGACAATGGTCCGGAAGTGGCGCGCCCGGAACGCCGCCCGGACCTCGGCGAGGGCGACGTCCGGATCGGTCGGGGAGGCGATGCTCGCGCTGAGCGGCGCATGCGCGAAGAACGACTCGCCCACGTTCGTTCGGGGGTGGACGGCCAGCCTCCACAGATGGGGAGCCCGGTTCGCCGAGCAGGCGAGGACGCTCGTTGCCAGAAGCACGATGATCCCCCTGAACCAGATCGAGCTGAAGATCGTGAACAGGCCGAGGGCGTCGAGGACTCCCGTCCAGCCTCCGTACCTGGGACGGACCGATTCGAGCCAGGCCGCATACGCCTGCCGGTCGCCCTGGAGGGCGGGGTCTGCCTGGGCGAGCAGCGTGCCGATGAGGCCCAGGGCGGCGAGCCCGAGCATGAGGGCGAGCCCGGTCCGCATCGAGATGAAGAGGTGCCATAGCCGTGCGCCAATGTCCGCGAACGAAGTCGCGAGGCCGCCCAGGTCGTCGGTCGGCTCGCGATGGGCCTGGGCGTTCGTCTGAGTCCGCATCGTCCGGGTCATGCGCATGCGCCCTCACGACCCAAGCGGGGAGAGGAGGCCGGAGAGTCGAGCGAACGTGTTCGTGATCATCAGGAAGCCCACCAGGATCAACATTGCCCCGGTCGCCATCGAGATTGCCGTGGGATGTTCGCGCAGCCAGACGAGTCGATCGCTGAGCGAGGTCGCGCCGACGGCGATGAGGATGAACGGGATCGCCAGGCCGGTCGCATAGGCGATCAGGAGTGCGGTCCCCTCGACGACGCTGGCGCTCGCCGAAGCCAGGCCGATGATCCCGCCGAGGATCGGGCCGATGCATGGCGTCCAGCCGGCTGCAAAGACGACTCCGAGCAGTGCGGACCGTCCGTAACTCGGCGTCGACGGGGCGGCCTGCCCAAAGCTCATCGATGCCCCGCCCATGGAGCCGATTGGCAGGTGGACCTCACGGTAGAGGGCGGCGATGTGGATCACGCCGGCCACGTGGAGACCCATGAACACGAGGATCGCCCCGCCGGCCTGGCGGAATAACCCGATGTAGTCGCGGAACACATAACCGACAAGGCCGACCGACGCCCACAACGTGACGAAAACGGCCGAGAAGCCAAGCACGAACGCGAGGGCCGGCCCGAACGCGGCCCTTCGCCGGACGGCACCGTCGTCCGGCCGGCTCCCGACCATGTACCCGACGTACGCGGGGACGAGCGGCAGGCAGCATGGCGAGGCAAACGAGACCATCCCGCCGAGGAAGGCGATGACAATGCCGATTCCGGTGCCGGTATCCATATCGTCAGCTCCATCCCGCCGCCGCCGCTTCGGCTGGAGCGGCTGGAGCGGCGTCGGCAGAGGCGCGTGAGGTCCTTCCGGCGGACCGAGCGTCGCCGTTCACGGGTCCACCGGGAACACGTAGCCGACGCTGCGCTCGTTGACGATGTATCGCGGGTCATGCGGGTCGCGCTCGAGCTTGCGCCGCAGGTGCCAGACGTAGCGCCGGATGTATCCGGTCTCCTCGGCGTACTCCGCTCCCCACACGGCACTCACTATCTGGCGGGCCGAGAGCACATGTCCCGGCTGGCGCAGCAGCGTCTCGAGAATCCTGAATTCGGTCGGTGTCAGGTCGACCGACTCATCGCCGCGGAGCACCCGATGGCGGTCGATGTCGACGACGAGGTCCGCTCCGCGCAGGACGTTCGCATCCTCCCGGCGGTCGAGCGACACGCGGTCGAGAACCGCCTTGATCCTGGCCGCCAGCTGGGCGAAGCTGAACGGCTTCGTCACGTAATCATCAGCACCACCGGCGAACCCGCGCAGCACTTCCGATTCCTCACCACGCGCCGTGAGCATGATGACCGGGACCTGCGATGCCGCGCGGATCCGTGCAAGAACCTGCCAGCCGTCGAGACCCGGCATCGTGACGTCGAGCAGGACGAGCTCGGGAGGTGGGTCGTCGAAGCACGCCAGCGCCTGCTGCCCGTCCGGCACGCCGCGGATGTCGTGGCCGAGCCGACCGAGATAGTCGGTCAGCAGCTCGAGCAGCGATCGATCGTCATCGACGATGAGAATCCGCGACATCAGACCACCCGGGGTTCGCGCTCACTCGGCTCGTGCTCGACCGCGCCGTTCGCCTCTTCAGGTTCGGGGCTGGCGATCGGCAGGGTGAAGACGAAGCGCGTGCCCGGCGCGCTTCCGTCGTCCCACACGGGGCTTTCGACGCGGATCGTGCCGTGCTGTACCCGCACCAGCTTGTCCGCGAAGTAGAGCCCCAGTCCGTAGCCTTTGACCGTCGTCTCGTCGTCGCCGACCCGGTGGAACGAGCGGAAGATCCTGTCGTGCTCCTCGGGTGGCACGCCCGGTCCGTGATCGAGGACCTCGATCACGATCATGCCGTCGCGGAGCCGCGCCGACACCCGGATTGGGACGCCCGGCGGAGAGTAGTGGATGGCGTTCTCGAGCAGGTTGCGAATGACCTCTTCCAGCAGCACTTCGTCGGCCCAGGCGGGGGGCAGGGCGGGCGGCACCGAGAGGGTCAATGGCCGGCCGGGCTCCACCTCGCGCGCAGACGCGCACGTCCGAGCGAGGAGCGGCTCGATGGCTACTGGCCCGAGCCGCATCGTGAGCCGCCCGGCCTCCACGCGCGAGACGTCGAGGATCGTCTGGATCAGACGGGAAAGCCGCTGGCTCTCGACCGTCAGGATCTGGAGCGTGCGCTGGCTCGCCGGCGGGAGGAGGCTCGCGTCCTGGGTCACGATCTCCAGGGCACCGTTGATGTTCGTCAACGGGGCACGCAGCTGGTGGGAGACGAGCGAGACGAACTCGGACTTCAATCGATCGAGCTGGCGGAGCGAGGCGTTGGCCCGGGCGAGATCCTCGTTCGCCGCGGCGAGCTGGTCGGTGGCGGCCCGGAGATGACTCGTGCGTTCCGCGACGCTCTCCCCGAGGCCGCGGTTCGTCGCCTCGAGGGCCTCTGAGGTCGCCTGGTATGCGGCGACCAGGCGTGTCACCCAGTGAAGCGTGAGTGCCACGGCGACCGGGCCGGCAATGCCGAACAGTGCGATCTCACCGATGAATGCGGGCGTGACCTCCTCGTTCCGCTCGACGAAGTGTTCGTTCCACTCGAAGGAGATGGCGATCGCCGCCAGGCACAGCGGCAGCACCCAGCGCACCGCCCCGAGCAGGCGCGTCGCGGCCGGCGGCGGCGGAAGAGGATTCCTCAAGCTCACGGTCCGGACGATCTCCACGATGCACGGACGCCGTAGCCCTGGCTCAGTGGCCTGAGCCAGCTCTGCGGATCAGGTCTAGCACACGGGTCGGCTGGGCGCATCCCCTCCGCCCGGATCTCGACGTAATCCGGACACATCGCGGACCGGGTTGCGACGGTCCGCTGGCTAGGCTCGGCCGGTGGCGTCGATCAACGCAGCGCCGGCCGCAACCGGTGAACCACCACCCACATCGCCATCGCGGACCGAGTGAGGCATCGCGCATGGATGAGCACCGAGTCCCCGGCCGGTCGTCGAGCGACCCGGTCGACCCGGGCGCCACCACATCCAGCCCGGGCGGTGGGGATCTGGCGGCCGACGAAACAGCGCAGGCGAGAGCCGAGCTCTCGCGCCGAAACTTCGTCCTCCGTGCGCTGGCGTTCATCGGGGGCGGAATCGCCGCGGTCCTCGGCATCCCGGTCATCGGGTTCAGCTCAGCGCCGGGCTGGCAGGCCAAAGCACCCATCCGGCTCCTCTCCACGTCGATCGTGCCGACGCTCCGCTCCAGTGCCCTGACGTCGGTGGGCAGGGTGGCCGACTTCGAGGTCGGGGCCCCGCAGTTCGTCAAGGTCGATCGACCGATCGTGGACGGCTGGGTCGCGGAGAACGCTCCGGTCGGGGTCCACGTCGTGCGTACCAGCGAGACCGACGTCGCGGTCTTCGACCCCCACTGCACGCACCTCGGCTGTCCGCTCGCCTGGTCGACGGGCTCGAGGAGCTTCGTTTGCCCGTGCCACGGCGGGTCGTTCAACAGCGATGGCGACGTGATCGCCGGGCCGCCGCCAAGCCCCATGGTCCGCTACGAAGTCCAGGTCCAGGACGGCGAAGTCTTCGTCGGCGCCCTGCAGGAAGGGGCCTGAGCATGGGCCGGATCGGGCGTTTCATCGACGAGCGTCTCGATGTGTCGCCGCTCGTCCGGGCCTTCCTCGATCGGCGGATGCCCGGGAACATCGGTTGGTTCCACACCTTGGGCAGCGCGACGCTCTTCCTGATCGTCGTCCAGATCGTCACCGGGATCGCCCTCTCACTCTCGTACGTTCCGAGCCCGGACCACGCCTACCAGAGCGTGCTGTTCATCGACCAGACGCCGTTCGGGGCCCTTGTACGCGCCATCCATCATTGGGCGGCCGGTCTGATCGTGCTCCTCATGGGGCTGCACATCCTGCGCGTCTTCATCTGGGGCGCTCACCGCTATCCGCGTGAGCTCACGTGGATGATCGGGGCCGGCCTGTTCTTCGTCGTACTCGGCTTCGCCTTCACCGGCTATCTCCTGCCCTGGGACCAGAAGGCCTACTGGGCGACCGTCGTGGGCACGAACATTGCCGGTTCGGCGCCGTTCGTCGGTGGGGCGATCCTCGAAGCTCTGCGTGGGGGCGAACAGCTGGGTGCTGTCACGCTCGCCCGCTTCTACGGGATCCATATCTGGGTGTTGCCGGCCGCCCTCCTCCTTCTCGTCGGCATGCATCTCTTCGCGATCGTTCGGCAAGGGATTGCCGCCTCGCCGCGTCGCCGACCGCTCGTGGAATCGGAGCCGGGCCTGTCACGCCGCGAGGCATACGCAATCGAGTACGCGGCCGAGAAGCGGGCCGGCAAACCGTTCTGGGAGGCGATCCTCAAGGACGCGACAGTCGCCGCAGTCCTGACGGTCGTGCTCCTGGCCCTGGCACTCGGTCCCGGGGCACCGCTCGAGCCGCAGGCCGACCCGAACATCACGAACTACGTCCCCCGCCCGGAGTGGTACTTCCTCGACCTGTTCCAACTCCTCTGGTACTTCACCGGCAACCTCGAGCCGCTGTTGATCTTCCTGACCTTCACGCTCGCTTCACTCATCTTCATCTTCGTCCCGTTCCTGGACCGAGGTCGTCACCGGCACCCGCGCCAGCGCCCGGTCGCGATGGGCCTGACGGCGGTCGTGGTCGTTGGTGTCCTGGGGCTTACGTACCTGGGTGCCAGTGCGAGCCCGCCCGGAGTGGTGAGAGTTCCGCCGACCGAGGGGATGTCGGGCCCGGAGCTCGGCGGCCTCCAGGTCTACAACGAGCAGGGATGCAGCGCCTGCCACCAGATCCTTGGCATCGGCGGTCAGGCGGGCCCCGACCTGTCGCGGGCCGGGCGTCGAATCGAGGAAGCAGACATGCGCCGACAGATCGTCACCCCCCAGAACGACGAGATGCCGGCCTACGACGGCCTCTCGCAGCAGCAGCTTGACGACCTTGTGGAGTTCCTGAAAAGCCTGAGGTAGAGGCGTTCCGTCGGACAGGGAGAAGGAGACAGGACAATGAAGGGATCACGCTGGGTGGCAGCCATTTCCGTTGTGGCGCTGGCGGTCGGCGCCTGTGGAGGCGCGGCCACCACGTCACCCGCGGCAAGCGGAGCGCCGGGTGCGTCCGAGCCGACAGCAAGCGGAGCGCCGGGTGCGTCCGAACCGACAGCAAGCGGACCTGCGCTGCGCTCGATCGCTGCGCCGGTGGCGACGATCACGGTCGACGGAGACGTGGCGGACTGGGCCGATGTGGCCGGCCTCGATCTCCCCCTCGAGGGGATCGAGGGGGTCGAGACGGCGGTCGAGTCGAAGCAGGCCACGATCCGCCTGGCCCATGACGATCAGTTCATCTACGCCCTCTTCGAGGTACAGGACGACTACAACTGGACGGACGCGGACCCGCACCTGACCGCTTCTCCGGCGGTGATGTGGGCCGTCGTCGCGGAGGCCGGTCCACACATGGGCCCAGAGGACAAGAAGGGCGAGGGCCCGAGCCTTGGAGCGGTGGACATCTGGCACTGGGAGTTGGAGTGCGCGGCCGGTGAGGAGACCGGCGGTGACGTGTCGGAACCGGGCGAGGGAAACGACCCCGGCAATGACGCCGGCTGCAACTTCGACGACGAGTGGGCGACGAGCCCCGAGGACCGAGAGGACGACAACGGATCCGGCGCCGAGAACAGCCTGCTCGGCGTCTGGGGCCACACGAACGCAACCGAGGACGGCGCGGGTACGTGGATCTTCGAGATCCGGCGCCCGCTGCAGACCGCTGACGAGCATGACGCGCAGTTCGCGGTTGGGAGCCCTGCGTTGATGGCGCTCGCCTACTGGGATGGCGACCAGACCCCAGCAGGCTGGGAGGACGACGGGCATGCCCAGAGTTCGAACGAGGGCTGGATCGAGGTGACCTTGGAGTAGGACGCGTTCCAGGGGTTCGCAGATATGCATGCGGCCGGCCGGGGTTCAGGCCCCGGCGAGGTCGCATGCGATTGCTGCCTCGATCTCGTGTGTCTGCCAACGACACACCCTGCGGCGCCCGGACTTTCGCACGCATGGCTCGTAGTTCCCTAGTAGCACCCTCTACCCCGAGCCTCGGCAAACTGCAATCGAGGTAGCCACCGAAGACCGGAGAGCCGATGCGAGGAGCGTCCCGCGAGCCCGAGTAGATCGTCCGCTGCGCCGCCAAGATCTCCGGGAGAACTGGCGGCATTACGCCAGGCCGGCAACCGGTTCGCGGCGGGGCGTCAGAACCATCGCGTCGGCGATACGCGGTCCGTCGCTCGCTCCTCTGGGCCTTCACGGTCGTCAACGGCCGGATCGTCGTGATCGACCTGTTCGCCGACCCGGACAAGCCTCGCGGGTGGCCCTTCGACTGATCACGACGACCGAAGGCCTCGCGCCCGGCAGACGGGGGCGGGAGGCATGCAAGGTCGTCAGGCGGCCTCGATGGGACGTCCGCGCAGGCCGAACAGATCGATCAGGGCCGGCAGGTCCTCCCTATTCGGCGGCGCCAGGTAGGGGAACTCCGGGACGACGACCCGCGGCGACTCCGTGACACCCAGCGAGCCGCCGTTGAGCACGGACAGTGCGATCCCGAACGCGTCGTCGTGCAGCGCCCGGCCGTTGCCCGCACCCGGCGCGAACGCGGCGGGTTGGGCCGGCCGGAAGTGCATCACGTCGGGCAGGAAAGCGCCGGCGACGGTCGCGCCGTGCGCGGCGGCATCGGTGAAGCCTTCGAGGGCAGCGATTCTGGCGGCAACCCCACGCACGCGATCCGAGTAGCGGGCGACGTCGTCCCCCGGCGACCCTGCGTTGAGCGCCTCGGTGTCCGGCCCCGGCGTCGCGAAGAAGATCGGGCGGAGCATCGGGTTGCCCATCCGGCTTACCTGGCGCGGCGGTGCGTGGCCGATCAGGCTGATTCGCGCCCAGAGCGTCACGTGGTCCGAGCCGAACGTCGCAGTCGGAACCTGGAGCGCGATCGCGGTCACGTTGCGGCGGTCGAACACGTCCGCCGGCGGCTGGCTGAACACCTCGGGTCGGTACTCGCCCGCGGCGACAGCCTCGTGGAACCGGAACAGGGCGGGCCCGTCGCCCCAGAAG
>DASTVH010000233.1:0-9892 GCA_035759195.1 Candidatus Limnocylindrales bacterium | reverse complement strand
CGGTCGCGAGATCGGACCTGAGTCGGTGGCACAGCTCGACGATCTCGGCCCGCTTCTTGAGCAGCGGCAGCACCGCGACCTTGTACGGTGCCAGCTCGGGATGGAGCCCGAGGACGACCCGCTTCTCGCCCCGGACCTCTTCCTCACGGTACGAGTCGATGAGGAACGTGAACGCCGAGCGATCCGGGCCGCCTGCAGTCTCGACGATGAACGGGATGAAGTGCTCCTCGGTCGCGGGGTCGAAGTACTCGAGGTTCTCGCCCGACGCATCTGCATGGCGCGACAGGTCGAAGTCGCCGCGGTTGTGGATCCCCTCGAGCTCCTTCCAGCCGAACGGGAAGCGGTACTCGATGTCGACCGCCTTCTTCGCGTAGTGGGCCAGCTCGTCGGGGGCGTGCTCCCGGTAGCGGAGGCGGGCGGGGGTGACGCCGTAGCGCGTGTACCAGTCGAACCGGCGAGGCAGCCACTCCTCGAAGATCCGGGCCGCCTCGTCGGGCCGGACGAAGTACTGCATCTCCATCTGCTCGAACTCGCGCATCCGGAAGACGAAGTTGCCGGGGCTGATCTCGTTGCGGAACGACTTGCCGATCTGGGCGATCCCGAACGGCAGCTTCTTGCGCGAGCTCTGCTGGACGTTCTTGAAGTTGACGTACGAGCCCTGCGCGGTCTCGGGCCGGAAGTACACGACCGACGCGTCGTCCTGGACGGGGCCCATGTACGTCTGGAACATCAGGTTGAAGCGCCGCGGCGGCGACAGCGGGCCGGCGTCGTTCGGGCAGACGAGCCCGAACCGCTCGATGACGGTCGGGTCGGTCAGGTCGGTGGCGGTGAGCGCCTCCGCCCCGGGCAGTTCGTCGAGCCGATACCGGCGGTGGCACGTGCCGCACTCGACGAGCGGATCGCTGAACGAGCCGACGTGGCCCGACGTCACCCAGACCTGGGGGTGCATGAGGATTCCGGCATCGAGCCCCACGATATCGGTCCGTTCCTGGACCATCGCCCGCCACCAGGCCCGCTTGACGTTGTTCTTGAGCTCGACGCCGAGCGGACCGTAGTCCCACACGGCGTTGATCCCGCCGTAGATCTCTGACGAGGGGTAGACGAAGCCGCGCCGCTTGCTGAGCGAGACGATCGTGTCGAGATTGGCGACCGCGGGCGCGACGGCGTTCGGGTCGGTCGAAGGGGTGTCGGTCACGGGGCGGGGTCTCCGGTGCGGCGGCCGGCCGTGGCAGGGACGGTCGCGGGAGTTGGCCGCCCGATGCTAGCAGACGGCGGGCGTACGGCCGGGGAGTATGGTGCCGGCAGTTCGGACGCCGTTCGGTGGCTCGCTTGTCGCCGCGGCCATCGCGGTCCGGCCGCTTCTCCGACGGGTCAACGCGTTCCTGGTGCGACGCCGCTGGCCGACGATCTACTGAGTCCCGTCCGGCGTCAGCGCGGGGGCAGCGAGCCGGCAAGCAGGCGCAGCGTGTTCTCGCCCATCACCGCGGCAACGTCCTCGTCGCTGAATCCCTCGTCGAGGAGCGCCTCGGTCAGCAGGACCATCCCCGAGGCGTCGAACGGCACCGGTACGGCGCCGTCGAAGTCCGACCCGAGGCCGATGTGCCGGACCCCGGCCACGCCCACGGCGTGGGCAACCGACCGAGCGATCGAGCTCGCGTCGTCACCGCCACACGCCGTGGGCCAGAAGCCGATTCCGACGAGGCCGCCAGTCGCCGCGACGCCTCGCAGCTGCTCGTCGGTGAGGTTCCGGACGTTGTCGGCGACGCCACGAACGCCGGTGTGCGAGGCGACGACCGGGCGCTTCGCGACGGCGAGGACGTCGTCGATCGTCTGCGGCGACGCGTGGGCGACGTCAACGAGGACCGAACGCTCCTCCATCCGTCCGACGAGCTCGCGGCCGAGCGGCGTCAGGCCACCGCGGTCCACCCCGTGGGCCGAGCCGCCGAACTCGTTGTCGAAGAAGTGGACGATCCCGATCATCCGGTAGCCGACCGCGACGAGCCGGTCGAGACTCTCGAGGTCGCCGTCCAGCGCGTGGGCACCCTCGATCGTGAGCATTCCCGCGGTGAGCGCCGGATCGTTGCGCCGCCGATTGAGATAGGCCTCGAGATCGTCCGCGGACCGGACGACGGTGAGGCGCCCACCGGAACGCGCGGCGAACACCTCGAGCTGCTCCGCCATGAAGAGCGTCCGATCGAGCAGCGACGTGAGCGCCGACATGGGCCAGCCGGACGCGAGGCCCAGCAGCGTCACGTCGTCCGTCCGGCCGTCGTTGCGGTCGAGGTTGAGGTGGCGCGGAACCTTCGGGCACGCCGCGAACGCCTGTACCGCGACGCCACCTTCGATGAGACGCGGCACGTCGACGTGGCCCCGGTCCGCACGGACGAGCAGGTCACGGCCCCAGAGCAGCGAGTCTGCGTGGAGGTCGGCGACGAGCAGACTCCGATGGAGCTCCTCCGCACGAGACGACGCGCGGTACGGGCCGGACCGGGCAACGGGATTGAGCCGCCGCTCCGTGCGCGCGACGAGCCGCCGGCCGAACACCGCCGGACCGAGCCGCCAGCCGACGGCCGCGACCGCCGCGACGACCACGAAGAGCCGCCCGAGCCGCCGGAGGCGCCTCACGACCGGGCCGGGAACGTCACGCGCCGGCGCGGATCTCGTCGAGGAACGCCAGCGATCGCGCGTCCCGCTCGAGGGCGTGGCGGATGAAGTCGCGCATCGCGGTTTCGACCTCGCGCTCGGCGGCGTCCGAGAGGCGGAGCGCGGCGATCGCCTCGATGTCGAGCCGCTGGTAGGCCTTGAGCAGCTTGAGCCCCTCGAGCGACAGCCCGGCGCGCTCGTGCGGCGGGCCCGGGCAGCGGTCGCACACGACGCCGCCGAGCGGCGGGACCCAGCGGAACCGGCCATCCGCGTCGAGCATCCGGTCGCACTCGGCGCAGCGATCGACCTCCGGCCGCATCCCGAGCTCGTCGGCGAGATGCATCTCGTACCAGCGGGCGACGCGGCCGGGCGCCATGCCCGCGTCGAGGAGCCCGTAGGCGTGACGGAGCAGGATGTAGATCGGCTCGGCGGCGTGGCGCTCCTCGAGCGAGCGGTCGGCAAGCTCGGCGAGGTACCAGGCGGTCGCCGCGCTCTCGAGCGAATCGCGCAGGTTCAGCCAGGCGTGGCCGACGCTGACCTGGGTGACGACCTCGAACGTCCGGCCGCGGGCGAGCGCGACCTGGAGCTCGGCGAACGGCTCCAGGCTGCCGCCGAGCCGCGAGGTCGGCCGGCGGATGCCCTTGGCGATCGCCTTGAGCTTGCCCGCGCCCGGCGTGATGAGCGTCAGGATCCGGTCGGCCTCGCCGAAGTCGAAGCGGGACAGGACGATCGCCTCGGTGGTGTAGCGGCGCGGGATCGGCACGTGTGCACGGTAGCACCGCACGTGAACCAACGAAGCCCGCCCCACGAATAGATCGACAGGCGTCGGTGCGGACGCGTCCCCTGCACCGACGCCGTTCCGTCGCGCATCCGGCGGCCGTGCGTTGCCGCGAACAGGCTACTCGGCGCTCGCATGTTTGCCCGAATCCCGCTACACTGACCGGCGATGGCCACCGTGTCGCACGACCTGGACCTCGCGACGCTGATCGCCGACACAGAGGCGGAGATCCTCCGGCTCGTCGGCGACCACGATCCGTCCACGGCCGGCGCCTACGCGATGATCCGCTACCACCTCGGCCTCGACGGCAGCGGTGCCCCGGCCGGCAAGCGGATGCGGCCGCTCCTCGGCCTCCTCGCCTATGCGTCGATCGCCGGTGACCACGCCGCCGCGCTGCCCGGAGCCGCCGCCGTCGAGCTCGGGCACAACTTCAGCCTCGTCCACGACGACATCGAGGACGGCGACCGCGAACGGCGCCACCGGCCGACCCTCTGGGCGCTTCACGGCGTGGCCCAGGCGATCAACGCCGGCGACATGCTCTTCAGCCTCAGCCGGGTCGCCCTCCATCGCCTGACCGCCCTCGGCTTCAGCGACTCGAAGGTCCTGCGCCTCATGCGCCTCTACGACGAGACGTGCGTGAAGCTGTGCGAAGGCCAGTACATCGACATCGCCACGAGTGAGTCGGACGATCTCATGTCGGTCGAGCTGTACTTCGACATGATCGGTCGCAAGACGGCGGCCCTGATCGCGGCCTCGATCGAGGCCGGCGCGCTCCTCGCCACCGACGACGAGGACGTCATCGCCCGGTACCGCGCGTTCGGCTGGGCGCTCGGGCTCGCGTTCCAGCTCAACGACGACCTGCTCGGCATCTGGGGCGCGGAACAGGCGACCGGCAAGGAACCGACCGACATCGCCCGCCACAAGAAGACGCTGCCGGTGATCTACGCTTTCGAACACGCCGGACCCGAGGACCGCGAGCGCCTCGCCGAGCTCTACGCGCGGGACGAGCCGACAAGGGACGACGTGGCCGAGATCGTCGCGATCCTCGAGCGGACCGGCGCCCACGACTTCACCCGGACCGAAGCCCGCCGCCATCGCGACGCGGCCCTCGCCGAACTGGACGCGGCGGGCGTCATCGACGCGCGGGCCCGCGGGAAGCTCGAGCAGATCATCGTCTCGGTGATCAGCGCCTAGTCCAGCCTGGTTCGCGTCACCCGGGCCCGTCGCCTGGCTCGTCAGCCGTGTCCATCCGGTGCAACATTGCCGACGCGGCGGGGCTCCGGCGCGACACCCGCTTCTACCTGAGGGGGCGCGGCGCCGACATGCCGGTCGTCAGAGGCGCTCGCGGAGCCGCCGAGCGTCGTCGCGGCCGTCACGGCGATCACCGTGGCGAGGACGCCCCGGACGGCGCGGCGGAACGAGCGGCTTCGAATTTCGATCCCAGGCATGCCCCTCGGACGCCGGAAGGCGCCGTTCGGTTGCGACCATCGCGCCGCGGGCTTGGAACGCCCAGAACGAGACGCCGTACCGACGGCAAACCTACCCGAGTATTCCGGAACGAGACGCTGCCCGGACGCGGCCCCCGACCTAGCGGTCGCCGTCCTGCTCGGCGGCGACACCTTCGGCCGTCCGCTGGCGGACGACGAGGACCTTCCCGACGCGCCGCCCGTCGGTCGACTCGACGGTCAGCGTCAGGCCGTCCACCACGACCTGGTCGCCCGGCGCCGGAACGCCGCCGATCCGGTGGTAGATGAGCCCGCCGACCGTGTCGTACTCGTCCTCGTCCTCGAGCCCGAGGTCGGTATCGAAGAGATCGACGAGGTCGTCCACCGACGCTCGGCCGTCGACCCGGGCCTCGTCGTCGGACAGCTGGACGACCATCGGCTCCTCGGCGTCGTATTCGTCCTGGATCTCGCCGACGATCTCCTCGAGCAGGTCCTCGATCGTGACGAGGCCCGCCGTCCCGCCGTATTCGTCGAGGACGATCGCGATGTGGACCTTGCGCCGCTGGAACTCGTGGAGGAGGTCGTCGACCGTCATCGATTCGGGGATGTAGACCGGCGGTCGCAGCAGCGAGCGCAGCTCGGGGCGCGACCCTGCCGATTCGCGGAAGAACGGCAGAAGGTCCTTCGCGTAGAGGATCCCGACGATCTCGTCCACCGACTCCTCGTAGACCGGGATCCGGCTGTGGCCGTGCTCGACGATCGTCCCGATCGCCTCGTCGAGGCTGGCCGAGGCCGGTACCGCGGCCATCGCGATCCGGGGCACCATGACCTCGTGGACGCGGCGGTCGCCGAGCTCGATGACCGCGTGGATCATCTGCTCCTCCTCGGCCTCGAGGATGCCCTGCTCGCCGCCGCGCTCGACGAGGAGCTTCAGCTCCTCGGTGCTGATCTGGTTCTGGTCGATGTCGCCGACCCCGAGGACCCGGTTCACGAGCCCGGTGACGCGCTCGAGCGCCCAGACGATCGGCCGCAGGAGGCGACCCATCACCTCCACGGGGCCGGCCAGCAGGAGCGCGTAACGTTCGGGCGTGGCCAGCGCGAGCGTCTTGGGCACCAGCTCGCCGAACACGATCGTGAAGAAGCTGAGAAGCGCGGTGACGATCAGCAGGCCGAGTGCCGCGGCGTACGGCTCGACCGCCGGGATCGTGTCGAAGAACCCTTCGAGGCCGCGGGCCAGGCTCGCTCCGGCGAATGCGGCTGCGAGAAACCCGATGAACGTGATGCCGAGCTGGATGACCGCGAGGAAGCGGCCCGGCTGGGCCGTCAGCTCGCGGACCCGTCGGGCGCCGCGCCGACCCTCCTCGACGAGCTGGTCGACCCGCGTCCGGCGGATCGTGACGAGGGCGATCTCGGCGGCGACGAAGATCGCGTTGAGGAAGACGAGCAGGACGATGACGAGGAGCTCGAGGAACGGGCCGTCCATCAGTCGATGCGCCCGTCCCCGCCTGCGGGTTTGGACGCGGACGCGGCTCGGGCCACCTCAGAGGCGGCTCCGGCTGCCTCCGAGGCGGCTCCGGCTGCCTCCGGCTCGGGCGCCGGCTGCTGCGGCGCCCGGGGTTCGCGGATCCGGGCCGGCACGCCGACCGCGAGCTTGCCGGCCGGGACGTCCTTCGTCACGACGGCGCCGGCGCCGGTCTTCGAGCCGTCACCGAGCGTCACCGGAGCCCGGAGCATCGTGTCGACCCCGAGGAAGACGCGCTCGCCGATCGTCGTGCGGTGTTTGCGGACGCCGTCGTAGTTCGCGGTGATCGTGCCCGCGCCGACGTTCGTCCCGGCGCCGAGCTCGGCGTCGCCGAGATAGCTCACATGGTGCTGCTTGACGCCCTCGCCGAGGCGGGTGTTCTTGAGCTCGGCGAAGTTGCCGACCTCGGCGCCGCGCCCCACGATCGACCCCGGCCGAAGGTGGGAGAACGGGCCGACCCGGGCGCCGTCCTCGATCGTCGACGCCTCGACGACGCTGGCCCAGACGACGCACTCGGCGCCGATCGTGCTGTCGGCGATCTGGCTGCCCGCGCCGATGCGGGTCCCCTCCCCGACCGACGTCCGTCCGCGCAGGATGACGTTCGGCTCGATGATCACGTCCGGGGCCAGGCTGACCTCGGCGTCGAGGTAGACCGTGGAGGGGTCGCGCATCGTCACGCCGGCGACCATGTGGGCGGCATTGAGTCGGGTCCGCATGTCCCACTCGGCCTGGGCCAGCTCGGCCCGGTCGTTGATCCCGAGCAGGCGGCCGTCGTCCTCGACGGTGAGGGCGACGACGAGCCGGCCGTCCTGGCGGGCGAGCTCGACGAGTTCGGTCAGGTACAGCTCGCCGGTCTTCGGAGACGGCTTGAGCGAGCCGATCCGCTCGCGCAGCCACGCCGCGTCGAACACATAGATGCCGGAGTTCGTCTCGTTGACCGCGAGCTCGTCGTCGGTGGCGTCCTTGCGCTCGACGATTCGCTCGACGGTGCCGGCGTCGTCGCGGATGACGCGGCCCAGATTGCCGGGCTCGATCGCGTCGACGGCCACGAGGGCGATCGCCGCCTCGTCGAGCCGGCGCTCCTCGAGCAGCTCGAGGAGCAGCTCGGGCTCGAGGAGCGGCACGTCGCCGATGAGGACGAGCACCTCGTCGACTCCCTCGGGCAGGACCTCCACCGCGGCCCGGACCGCGTCGCCGGTCCCCCGAGGCTCCGCCTGGAGGGCATAGTCGACCTCGTCGCCGAGGGCGTCGCGAACCTCCGCGGTCGGCGTCGACGTCACGACGATCGGGCGCCCCCCGGCCGCATTCCGGGCGGCGTCGACGACGTAGGCGACCATCGGCCTGCCGCACAGATGGTGGAGCAGCTTCGGCGTGCGCGACTTCATCCGCGTGCCGAGACCGGCCGCCAGGACGACGGCTGCCACGCGCGGTTGCGCGCCGGTACTTGGAGGGGTCACGAGGGACGCCGGGTGGCGGTGGCGCTCTGCGGGCATGAGGCCCGACGGCGCGGGACCGGCGTTCGGGGGTGTGGCTGCATGTTCAGGGTGGCCGCATCGTAGGGTCGCCCCGAACCGAGTGTCAAACGAGGATCAGGTGCCGTTCAGCGCCCGCCGGATCTGGTCGGCGTGCTCGTGGCAGTGCTCGGCGTAGATCTCGAGCCAGCGCTCCACGCCGTACTCGCCGAGCTCCGAATGTCGGCCGGTCCGGGCCCACTCGGCCTCGCTGAGGCCGTCGAGGATCTGGAGCGTCGTCGACCGGGCGGCCGCGATCGCGTCGAGGGCCGGCTCGATCGGCCGCTCGGCGTAGCGCAGGCGCCGGGCGAACTCGTCGCCGTCGTAGCCTACGATGAGCGGCTCCTCCTCGGCGACGAGCCGCCGGAGCCTTATCGCCGACGTCATCTCGCTGTCGGCCGTGTGGTGGACGACTTCACGGGGCGTCCATCCGCCGTCCGCCGGGCGACGGTCGAGGGCGGCGGCGTCGAGGCCGGCCACGGCTTCGCGGATCACCGCCGGACCCGCCCGGTAGCGTTCGACGAGCTCGCGCCGGCGGTCAACGTCCAGCCGGCGGTCGGCCGCCATCAGACCGCGTGACGCGCGACTGCGTCGACCTGGACGCGCCGGGCGATCGCCTCGATCTCGACGAGACCGCCCTTCGGCAGGGCGGCCACCTGGACGGTCGAGCGGGCCGGTGGCGGGTCGGGCATGAAGCGGGCGTAGATCGCATTGACGGTTGCGAAGTCGTTCATGTCGGCGAGGAAGATCGTGGTCTTCACGACATCGTCGAAGCCGAGCCCCGCCGCGTCGAGGACCGAGCGCAGGTTGCGAAGCGCCCGATCCGCCTGGGCCTCGATCCCCTCGACGAGTTCGCCGGTCGCCGGGTCCATCCCGAGCTGGCCCGAGCAGAAGACCATGTCACCGCTGCGGACCGCCTGGCTGTACGGGCCGATCGCTGCCGGCGCGCCGCCGGTCGAGATCGACTGACGTGTCATCGGTGACTCTCCTTCGTCTGGAACGTGGTGGCGGCAACGAAGGGCGGTTCGTCACCGGGCGCGACGACGACACCCTCGACGACGGCCCGCTCAACCTCGGCTGCGGCGGCCCGCGCCTCGCCGAGCGAAGCATAGAGGGCCCAGAGGGTCGGGCCGCTGCCGGTCAGGCCGATCGGCCGGCGGAGGAGCCGGGCCAGGCCCCGCCGGAGCACGACGAGCCCGGGCACGACCGCGGAAGCCGCGGGAAGCAGGTCGTTCGCCGAGGCAAGCACGGCGGCCCGCTCGAGCAGCGCCCGGACCGTCAGCCCGGATCCGAACTCGCTCGCGAAGTGCTCCGACGTCCGTCGGGCAATGCCCGGCTCGGCCATCGCCCCGTTCGACCATGCCGCGAAGACCTCGGCCGTGTGGGCCGGGACGGCCGGCGTGACGAGGAGGATCCCCGGGGCGTCCGTCGGCGTGTCGCCGTGCTCCTGCACGCCATGAAGCGGCGTGACCCGCTCCCCCCGACCCTCGACGAGCGCGGCGCCCCCCGCGAGGAAGAACGGCACGTCGCTGCCGAGGCCGAGCGCGATGTCGTAGCGCCCATGCGGCTCGATCTCCGCACCCCATGCCTCGAGCGCGGCGTCGACGCCGGCCACGGCGTCGCTGGATCCGCCGGCCAGGCCGGCGGCGACCGGGATCCGCTTCTCGAGGCGGGCGGCAAGGGCGGGCGTTGCGAGCCCGGGTCGGGCCGACGCCCGGCGCGCCGCCGCGATCGCCCGCAGCACGAGGTTGCCCTCCGGCGGGCCGGCATCGAAGCCGGTCACGTGGAGGCTGTCGTTCGCGTCCGCCGCGGCGATCGGGGCGACGCTGAGCCGGTCGGCGAGGGCCTGCGGGACCATGACCGAGTGCAGGGCGTGGTAGCCGTCGTCGCGCCGCCCGACGACGGCCAGCGTCAGGTTCAGCTTCGCCGGCGCGAGGCGGACGACCGGCGCGAGGCGTCGGGACGGATCCGGGCCGGCGCTCATCGGCGGCGG
>DASTVH010000232.1:0-2337 GCA_035759195.1 Candidatus Limnocylindrales bacterium | reverse complement strand
CGACCGGGGCGACGATGACGAGGAACGGAACCGTGCCGGTCCAGAAGCCGCTGATCTTCGTGCCTCGCTTGGCGAACCAGTGGGCCAGGTAGATGACCAGGGCGAGCTTGGCGATCTCGGCCGGGTGGAGGGCCGGCAGCGGCCCGATCTTGAGCCAGCGGGCGGAGCCGCCGACGACGATGTTCAGGCTCGGCACGAAGACGAGGATGAGCAGGGCGACGGCGACGATGTAGGCCGGCACCGAGATCAGCCGCAGGTAGCGGTAGTCGATCCGCATCATCACGGCCATCGCGCCGATCCCGAGCGCGGCCCAGCCGATCTGTGGCCCGACGATCGACAACGTGTCGTCGTCCTGGAGGTAGCCCCGCATCGCCGACGACGAATAGACCATGAGGATCCCGATCGCGACGAGAGCGACGACCGTCACGAGGATCGTGTAGTCCGCCTGGTGCCGCTCCCGCTTGAGGGCCGCGGTCTTCTGCTTCGCCGGCGGCCGGGCGATCCGGACGCCGGCCCGGGGAACCGGCAGCGTCGCGCTCATCGCTTCCTCCCGTGGGTTCGCTCGGCGGCGAGGCGGGCGACCGCCTCCTTGAACGCCCGGCCCCGGGCGGCGTAGTCGACGAACATGTCGAAGCTGGCGGCGGCCGGGCTGAGCAGGACGGTCGCGGGTTCGGTCGCGCCCGACGCGAGCAGGTCGCGGGCGACGTCGTCGGCCCGGCGGACCGCGTCCTCGAGGGTCGGGGCACGGTGGGTGACGGCGAGGCCGGCGTCCCGGAACAGGTGCTCGAGGACCGGCCCGCTCTCGCCGATCAGGACGGCCGCGGACGCCCGCTCGGCGACGACCGGCGCCAGGTCGGCGAGATCGACGCCCTTGTCGCGGCCGCCGGCGATCAGGACGATCGGCGGGTCGAACGCGCGGAGCGCGGCGGCGACCGCATCCGGCTGCGTCCCCTGCGAATCGTTGACGAACCGGACGCCGTCCACGAGCCCGACCGGCTCGAGGCGATGCTCGACGCCGCTGAACTCCCCGGCCGCGCGGCGGATCGCGTCGGGCGCGACGCCGAACAGGAGTCCGACCGCGACCGCGGCGAGCGCGTTGCCGACGTTGTGGCGGCCGGGGATCGTGAGTTCGCCCGTCGGCATGATCCGCCCGCCCGGTCCGGTCGCCGCGGGACCTTCGCCGGCGAGCGGCAGGCGACCGACGCCCGCGGCGACGATCCAGCCGTCGAGGACCCCGACCCCGCCCGGCATCGGGCGGTCGAGGCGGTAGAGCACCGACGGCGCCGTGCCCAGCCCGGCGTACGCCGCGACGACCGGGTCGTCGGCGTTGAGGACGAGCGCGCCGGCGGGGTCGACGAGTTCGGCGAGCCTGCGCTTCACCCGACGGTATCCCTCGAGCGAGCCGTGCCGGTCGAGATGGTCGGCCGTGACGTTCGTGTAGGCCGCGACCGTCGTGCCCCGCGTGAGCGTCGGCAGCTGGAGCTCGGACAGCTCGATGACGACGCGGTGATCCGGGGTCAGCTCGGGCAGCCGCTCGACGAGCGGGATACCGATGTTGCCGCCGAGCACGGCCGGATGGGACGGGTCGGCCGCGAGGATCGCCGCCGCGAGCGAGGCGGTCGTCGTCTTGCCCTTCGTCCCGGTCACGCCGACCGTCGGGGCCGGGCAGAGACGCAGGAACAGGTCGGCTTCGGACACGAGTGCCGGCACGGACCGATCGCCCCCGGCGCGCGCCTCGACGAGCGCCCGCAGCGCTGCCCGCAGGCGCGGCTCGGTCGTCGGGAAGTCGGGGTTGATCGAGGGCGATGTCGCGACGAGGGAAGCTCCGCGCCAGGCCTCCGCCGGCTCCGCGTCCGGCCCCGCGACGAGCCGGGCCGGGCGGCCCTCGAGCCCCGCGAGCGCCTCGTCGAGCTCGCCGACCGGCCGGCCGTCGTAGATCGTGACCACGGCACCCGCGTCGACGAGGAACCGGGCGAGGGCGATCCCGCTACGGGCAAACCCGAGCACGGTGACCGGACGGCGCTGGAGCGCGCCCGCCCGGACGTCCTCGAGCCCCAGGCGGTCGAGGTCGATCGGGCCGTCCGTGGCGGCGGATCGGTCGGTCGTCGTCATCGTCAATCCAGCTGCCGGATCGACGCGAGGAAGAGGGTGACCCCGAGCAGGCCGGCGAGAATGCCGACGATCCAGAAGCGCAGCGTGATCTTCTCCTCGTCCCAGCCGGCCAGCTCGAAGTGATGGTGGAGCGGCGCCATCCGGAAGACCCGCTTGCCGCCCGAGATCCGGAACCAGGCGATCTGGATGATGTCGGAGGCGGTCTCGACGACGAAGATCAACCCG
>DASTVH010000231.1:0-3679 GCA_035759195.1 Candidatus Limnocylindrales bacterium | reverse complement strand
TCCGTCGGTGAGGGGCCCGGGGACCGGCCGGCGGACCGGCCGGCGGTGACCGGGCCGCCCGACAGGCTTGCGGCCGACGTCGCCGTCGTCGGCGGGGGTCCGGCCGGCTCCCTCGTCGCCGCGGCGCTGGCGCGATCGGGCCGGCGGGTCGTCCTTCTCGAGCGCTCGCCCGCGTACCGCTGGCGAGCCTGCGGCGTGTTCGCCTCGCCGGCCGCCGTCGCCGAGCTGCGGCGCGCCGGGCTGGCCGGCCCCGTCGTCGCCGGCCTGGTCCGACCGATCCCTTCGATGCGCGTCGAAACGCCGGCCGGGAACGCCTTCCGGTTGACGTACGGCGACGACGGCTCCCTGGCGGCGTCGGCCGTCGGGTTCGACCGCCCGGCGCTCGATCCGGCGCTCCTCGATCTCGCCCGCCGGGCCGGTGTCGACGTCCGGACGGGGACGCGCGTCGCAGCCGTCGGGCCGGGCCGGGTCGCGGCGCACCAGGCGTCCGGCGGTGCACCGGTCGCCCTCGGGACGGCCGTCGTCGTGGGCGCCGACGGAATCCGCTCGGCCGTCGCCCGGGCGATGGGTGTCGCGCGGCCGGCCCGCATCGGCCGCCGCGTCGGGCTGACGTTTCACGTCGCCGACCCGTCGCCCGACGAGCCGCGCGATGCCCGGATGATCGTGTTCCGCGGCGGCTACGTCGGCCTGGCGCCGGTACCCGGCGGCCGGGTCAACGTCGGGATCGTCCTCGACGGAACGTGGACCGCCCGCCTGCGGACGCGAGGCGCCGACGGCGTCGTGGACGAGGTGCTCCGTACGGTTCCGCCCGCCGCCGACGATCCCGTGGACTGGGCGGCGGCAGAACGCTGCGACGAGATCGCCGGGGCTGCGCCGCTCGGCCATCGTGCGACCCGCCTCGCCGGGTCCGGCTGGCTGCTGGCCGGCGACGCGGCCGGCTTCCTCGACCCGTTCACCGGCGAGGGCCTCCACCGGGCCCTCGTCTCGGCGCGGCTGGCGGCCGCCGCGATCGACCGCCACCTCGATGGCGATCCGGGCGGGCTCCCGGGCTATGAGCGGGCGATGCGAGCCCGGTTCCGCTCGAAGGACGTCCTCAGCCTCGTGGTCCAGGCGATGCTCGGCCGGCCGGCCCTGTTCGAGCTCGCCGCCCGGCGCCTGGCCGCCCGGCCGGCCGTCCGTGAGACGATGGGCCTCGTGATGGGTGACCTCGTGCCGGCCAGCCGTGCCCTTGACCCGCGCTACGTCGCCGCGCTCCTGCGCCCGTGACCGAGCGGCCGGCAGATCCCGCGGTCACCGAGCCGCTGCCGTCTGGCCGGACACGCCTGGGCGCGTATTCGCTGTGCCTCGACGAGCAGGACCGGATCCTGCTGGCCCGACTGTCGCCGGTCGAGGTCGAGGTCGGCGCCTGGACGCTGCCGGGCGGCGGCGTCGACTTCGGGGAGCACCCCGACGCGGCCGCGCTCCGCGAGCTCGAGGAGGAGACCGGGCTCCTCGGCGAGATCGACGGGGTCGCCGGGATCTTCTCCCACGTCTACGAGAAGTCGCGCTGGGCGCGCGGGGCCGACCTGCACTTCCTCGGGATCGTCTACCGGGTGCGGGTCGTCGGCGGCGAGCTCCGCGACGAGATCGACGGATCGACCGACAGGTGCGCCTGGTTCGGTCGCAAGGATCTGCGCGCGCCCGACACGAGGCTCGTCTACCTGGCCAGGTACGGCGTCGGCCTCGCCTGGCCCGGCCTGGCGCCATGAAGTCGACGATCTCGGTCGATGTTGCGGCGCCGGCGGCGCTCGTCTTCGGGCTCGCTCGCGACGTCGAACGCTGGCCGCGCCTCCTGCCGCACTACGTCCGGGTCGACGCCGACCCACGGGGCCGGGCGGCCGATGGCAGCCTCGTCGCCCGGATGGTCGCGCGGCGGCCGTTCGTCGAGGTGCTCGGGCTCGGGCTGCCGGTCGCGTGGCGGGCCAGGACGTGGGCCGAGACCGTGCCGCCGCGCCTCCGGTTCGTCCACCTCGGCGGCGCGACGAGCGGGATGGACGTGACGTGGCGGATCGAACCGATCGACGACGGTCGCGGCTGCCGCGTCTCGATCGATCACGACTTCCGGCCGCGGCTCCCGGGCTGGGCCGGCTTCATCGATCGGGTTTTCACCCGACCGATCGCCTCGCGCACGCTGGCCACGTTCAAGGTGCTCGCGGAGGCGGTTGCGGAGTCCCCCGAGACCGGCGGGACGTCCAAATCGGGCCAGCCGGCGAATCCAACGACATGAGCCGCTCGAGCCGCGACGCCTGGATCACCGGCATCGGCGTCATCACCGCGATCGGCACCGGCCTCGACGCGTTCCGCTCGGGGCTGCGGGCGGCGAAGTCGCCGGTCAGGCGGATCGACCGGTTCGACCCGTCGGCGTTCCGCTCCCAGGTCGCCGCCCAGGTCGACGACTTCGACCCGCTTGCCTGGATGCCGCCGAAGACGGCCCGCCAGCTCGACCGATTCAGCCAGTTCGGGCTCGTCGCCGGCCGCCTCGCGCTCGACGATGCCGGGATGGTCCCCGGGGCGAGCGGCGCCGCGTCGCCGGAGCGGATCGGGATCTACCTCGGCAGCGCGCTTGGCGGAATCGCCTACGCCGAGGAGCAGCACGAGCGCTACATGGCGAAGGGGATCCGCCAGGTCGCCCCGAACCTCGCCCTGGCGGTCTTCGGCGGGGCTGCGCCGGCGAACCTCGGCATCGCCCTCGACGTCCGCGGCCCGATCCTCTCCACCGCGAACTCCTGCGCGTCGGGTGCGGTGGCGATCGGCGAGGCGCTCGGGGCGATCCGGGCCGGCGAGATCGACGCGGCGATCGCCGGAGGCTGCGAGGTGCCGCTGAGCTCGCTCGCGTTCGGGGCGTTCGACATCATCCGGGCGCTGTCGGGCGGTTCGAACGACGAGCCGGCTGCCGCCTGCCGGCCCTTCGACGCGCGGCGCGACGGGTTCGTCATGGGCGAGGGCGCCGCGCTCCTCGTGATCGAGGCCGAGGAGGTGGCCCGTGCCCGGGGCGCCGAGCCGTACGGCGTCGTGATGGGCTACGGCGCGACGTCGGACGCCCACCACATGGTCCAGCCCCGGGCCGACGGCCGCGAGGCGGCCCGCGCCGCGACGATCGCGCTGGCCGACGCCCGCGTCGCCGCCGGGGAGATCGACTACGTCAACGCGCACGCCTCGTCGACGCCGCTCGGGGACGTGGCCGAGGCGCGGGCGATCGCGCTGGCCCTGGGGGCGGGGGTCGCCGGGGACGTGCCGGTGAGCGGGACGAAGGCGCTCTACGGGCATCCGCTCGGGGCGAGCGGCGCGATCGAGGCGGCGATCTGCGCGCTCGCGATCCGCGACGGTTGGGCGCCGGCGTCCGTGAACCTCCAGGACGTCGACGGGGACATCGAGGCGCTCCTGCCGGGCCTCCTCCGGGACGGCCGGGCGGGTGAGTACCGGCGGATCCTCTCGACCTCGTTCGGGTTCGGCGGACTGAACGCCGCGCTCGTGTTCGGGTCGGCCGGGGACTGAGGGCGGGCGCGTCTCCGGCCCGGGCAGGGCAGACAGGGCCGCGGCATCGCGACGGCCGCCCGCAAATCGCCAGTCGAGAGCCAGGCGGTAGATTCGAGGAACCGCCGCGCCCAGGAGGACAGCCATGGCCGTCACCGCACCCATC
>DASTVH010000230.1:0-8069 GCA_035759195.1 Candidatus Limnocylindrales bacterium | reverse complement strand
AGTGATCGACGACGTCCTGGCCGAAGATCTCGACGGCCGCCTCGCTCTTCTCGAGCTCGGCGATCGCCTCGTAGAGCGCCCGCGGCATCCGGGGCACGCCCGTCGCGATGTAGCCGTTGCCCTTGAACTCGTCGGGCAGCGAAAGGCCGTGGCGGATCCCGTAGAGGCCGGCCCCGACCATCGCCGCGTACGTGAGGTAGGCATTCATGTCGCCGCCCGGGAAGCGGTTCTCGACGTGGAGCGACGGCCCGCGGCCGACGAGGCGGAACCCGGTCGTCCTGTTGTCGCGACCCCAGACGACGTTGACCGGGGCCCACGAGAGCGACGCATAGCGTTTGTAGGAGTTGATGTTCGGGGCGATGAAGATCGCCAGCTCCCGGGAGAGCCGCATCATGCCGGCCATGAACCAGGCCATCGTGTCGGACATGCCGTAGGGCCGCTTCGACGTGTCGTCGGCCGACACGGACTCCGAGCCGTCCCTGTTCCAGACGCTCATGTGGAGATGGCCCGACGAGCCCGTCCAGCTGTGGTCGGGTTTGGCCATGAACGAGATGCCCCAGCCGTTGAGGTAGGCGATCTCCTTGGCGCCGTGCTTGAAGAGCACGCTCCGATCGGCCGATTCGAGGACGTGGTCGTAGCGGATGTTGACCTCGTGCTGGCCCGGCGCCGCTTCGCCCTTGCTGAACTCGACCGGGATCCGGGCCTCGGTCATCTGGTTGCGCAGCAGGCGATGGAGCGGCTCGGCCTTCGTCGCCTGGAGCAGGTGATAGTCCTCGTTGTAATAGCCGAATCGCTCGGGGACGCCCCAGCCCCTGCGGGCCGACTCCTCCCACGACTCCTTGAGGACGTAGTACTCGAACTCCGAGCCCGCCTTGACGGTGAAGCCCATCGCTGCGGCCTTCTCGACCTGGCGCTTGAGGATCGTCCGCGGCGATACCGGGATCTCCTCCTGGGTCTCCTCGTCGGTCGCGTCGGCGAGGACGATCGCGGTCTTCTCGAGCCACGGCAGGACGCGCATCGTGTCCCAGACCGGGTTCGCGATCCAGTCGCCGTAGCCCGTCTCCCAGTTCATGAGGGCGAACCCCTCGGGGGTGTTCATCTCCATGTCAGTGCCCAGCAGATACGTGCAGAAGTGGGCGCCGTGATCGATGACCCCCTCGAGGAACGCCTGGGCCTGGACGCGTTTGCCCATGAGCCGGCCCTGCATGTCCGTGATCGCGACGATGAGCGTGTCGATCCGGCCGTCGGAGATCATCGCCCGCAGCTCCGCGAGCCGCGGTTGATCGGCGCCGTGCGCCGCGTGGCTGTCCTTGCTCATCGGTCCCTCTCTCGTGGCCTTCCGGGGCGGCGTGCCGCGGAATATACGCGCCGGCCGGTGCGACCGGATAGCCCGGCGCGCGGGACGGCCCGCGGCCGGACTGGCATCGCGGGCCGCTAGAAGAGCATCGTCGTGTCGGCGGGGAACGAGAACTCGAAGGCGGAGGCCGGGATCGGCGCCTCGGGCGCGAAGTCGACGACCTCGGCATGGCGGGTCGGCTGTCCGGCGATCGTCTCGACGAGGCGCAGGATCACCCCGTGGACCCGATCGACCGCGATCTGGACGTGGAAGTCGGGCCGGTCGGCGGATACCTCGATCGTCCGGGGATGGTCGCATTCGACGAGGATCGTCGGCCGGTCCGCGACGGTGTCCGTTCCCGAGATCCAGCAGCGACCGGTGGCCAGCACGTTCTGGCAGTAGCCGGCGGGGTGGACGAAGGTGTCGGGCAGGGTCTCCATCGGGAGCGGCGTCAGGGGCACGTAGACCTGGGAGCTGCCGGGGAAGTCCCGGGCGTTGCGCTCGTCGAGGCCGCGGATCGTGTGGCGGACGGGCCGGTGCGTTCCCAACTTGTGCGGCGCCGAGTAGGTCCGGACCATCTCACCGTCGGACAGCCAGAGCTCGTAGTTGCCGGCCGTGCCGCGGCCGGGTTCGGTCGTGAGGACCCGCGCGTCGGCCGGGTGGCGGAGCATGAGCTCCATCGCGACGAGGTGCTCGCCGCGGGCCGTCCACGTCCGCTCCTCGATCCGCATCCGGAGCGTCTCGAAGCGGAGCTCCGCGTCGCGCATGAACGTGAACAGCTCCTCGAGCGACGGGAGGCGTTCAGGTGGCAGCGCGACGAGCTCCGGCCGCCGCCGCCCGTCGACGGGCACCGGGAGCGCGGCGGCCTGGGCCCAGCGCGTCGGGGTCATCGGGCCGGATTGTAGCCGAGGCGAACCCTCGTCAGGGCAGCTCCTCAGGGCAGCTCCTCAGGGCAGCTCCAGCCAGCGCCGGCCGGCGCCGAGGTCGACGGGGTCGTCGGGCTCGTCGCCGAAGCGCCAGACCTGGCGTTCGTCGCGCCGCAGGACGACGCCGATCGTGCCGAGCGGTCGCGCCGTCGGCGAGTCGTCCCGATCGGCCGTGTAGAAGATCCGCAGCCGGGCATCGTCCGAGCGGGTCCCGCCGGACGTCGTCGATTCGAGGGCCTCGCGAATGAGGGCCTGGGCGACGTCGTGGGGGAAGCCGTAGCGGCCCTGCTCGGGGACGCTCGAGATGAGGGTCACGCCCGGCCGCATCCGCTCGACGAGCTCGAGGTTCACGCCGTGCTTCGAGCCGTGGTGGGAGACCTTGAAGACGTCGGCCCGCAGGACGTCGACGCCCGACCCCACGTCGAGCAGGCGGGCCTGCTCGGTCGTCGACGCCGCGAGGTACGGGAAGTCGGTCAGGACGTACGACCAGGAGAGCGTCTGGGCGTCGGCGCCGAGGACGAGCCGGCTGGCCCGCGGCCGGACCATCCGCTGGCCGCCGGCGTCGCGAACGACCCGGATCGCGGGCGCCTCGATCCGCAGCGAGATCGACGAATCGTTGAGCTCCGTGCCGTACGTGTCGAAGCGGTTCCGGAGCTGGACCGACGGTGAAAGCACCGTGATCGCTGCGGACCCGATCCAGCGCCGGAAGCCGCTCGTGGGCTGGGCGTAGACGATCTGGGCCTGGCGGGCGATCGCCGCCATCATGTCGTGGTAGGCGTCGATCGTGTGCCAGTAGCCGGGGTCCCAGAACTCGGCGATCCGCCCGCCCGGATACCCGTCGATGAGCTCGGCCATGCCCTCGACGTGGTCCTTGTGGGGATGGCTGGCGACGACGAGGGCGATCGAGCCGGCGGCCTCGGGATGGTTGTCGGGGGCCATGATGCCGGCCGTGATCAGGTCGTCGATGAGCGAAGGCACCTTGTCGGGCCTGCCGGCGTCGACGACGACGGCTCGCCGGAACCCGCTCGCCGGCGAACGCGGCAGCAGCACGAGCTGGGCGTCGGCGTCGCCGACGTTGCACAGGAAGTAGACGAGGTCCGCGTCGTCGGCCGCGGCCAGGAAGTCCTCGCCGTTCGTGAGGCGCGCCGCCGGCAGCGGATCCGGTCGGGCCATCGGGCTTAGACCGCGGGGTAGGCGACCGGGCCCGGCGGCGGTGTCGCGGGACCCTCGCCGTCGGCTTCGTCGCCCGGACCGGCTTGATCCGGTGCGCCGCCCGCCGCCGCGTCCGGAGCGGGGCCGGTCGGCTCCTCGAGGATCCGGGGCTCGAGGTTGTAGGCCTCGAGCTCGTCGGAGTGCGGGGCGGGCGCCGCGGTGGCGTAGAGCGAGGCTTTCGCGGCCAGCCTGCCGGCCCGGGTGACGTCGAGCACGCCCTGCCAGTCGGCCGGCTCCTCGCCGAACCCGGTCACGAGGAAGACGTCGCTCGGGCGGATCGGCCGGAGCAGCTGGCCGGCCGAGCGGCGGTCGGCGTCGACCCGTCCCTGGAGCACGTCGAGCGGGACCGTCACCGTCGCCCGCTCGTCCCGCGGCCCGAAGTCGAGGCGGCCCGTGGACGGATCCACGCTGGGCCATGGGGCGACGGCCAGGGTCGCGAGCGGCCCGTCGATCCGGTCGATCGCGACGTAGCGGTCGCCGGGACCGATCGGCACGGCCTGGTCGGCGAGTGGGCTCTCCTCGGGCCGCCACGGTGGGGCGTCCGGCGCGGCCTCGGGTCCGGCGGGTGCCTCCGGCGCACGCTGTTCGTAGATCACGACCCGACGCTACGGCGGCGCCGTCTCGGACGTGTCTCGCGGTCCCCCTGGGCCGACAATCGGCCGGAGGAGCTCCGTCAGCCGCCGCCCCCGCCGCGGCCGAGGCCCGGTTCGGTCATGAGGGCCGGATCGAGGAGCTGGTCGAGGCGGTCCGCGGCGATCCCTCGCTCCGCCGCCAGGTCGCGGATCGTCCGCCCGCTCCGGAGCGCCTCCTTGGCGAGTGTCGCCGCGGCGTCGTAGCCGATTTCCGGCGCGAGCGCGGTCGCGAGCATCAGGCCCTGTTCGACGAGGGCCGGCCCGCGGCCGGTCGCCGTGATGCCCGCGACGCAGCGCTCGGCGAAGTTGCGGGCCGACGCTCCGAGCAGCTCGACCGACTCCAGGAGCGAGACCGCCGCGACCGGCATCATGACGTTGAGCTCGAGGAACGAGCCGGTCTGGGCGAAGCCGATCGTCGCGTCGTTGCCGACGACGCGGGCCACGACCATCGTCAGGCTCTCGACGATCACCGGGTTCACCTTGCCGGGCATGATCGAGGAGCCGGGCTGCGTCTCGGGCAGGGCGATCTCGGCGATCCCGGCCCGCGGCCCCATGCCCATGAGGCGGACGTCCGAGGCGATCTTCCAGAGCGAGAGCGCGACCGTCCGGATCCCGCCGTGGGCGGCGATCACGGCGTCGAGCGCGGCCTGGGCATGGAAGTGGTTGTCGGTTTCGCGGACCGCGAGACCCGTCAGGCGGGCGAGGTTGGCACAGGCCAACGCGGCGTAGTCGGGGTGGGCGTTGATGCCCGTCCCGACCGCCGTCCCGCCGAGCGGCAGGACGAGCAACTCGTCGCGCGCCGCCCGAGCCCGCCGAAGCGACTCCTCGGCCTGCCCGGCGTAGCCCCGGAATTCCTGTCCGAGGCGGATCGGAGTGGCGTCCTGGAGGTGCGTCCGGCCGGTCTTCACCACCGGCCAGAACGCGTCGGCCTTCTCGGCGAGGGCGCCACGGAGCCCGTCGAGGCCGGGCAGGAGCACATCCTCGATCGCCATCGCGGCGGCGAGCTGCATCGCGGTCGGGATCGTGTCGTTCGAGCTCTGGCACCGGTTGACGTCGTCGTTGGGGTGGACGCGGCGACCCTCGCCGAGGCGGGCGGCGGCGAGGTGGGCGATCACCTCGTTCATGTTCGTGTTCGTCGAGGTGCCCGAGCCGGTCTGGTAGACGTCGATCGGGAAGTGGGCGTCGTGGGCGCCGTCGGCGACCGCAGCTGCGGCCGCCGCGATCGCCCGGGCGACGTCGGCGTCGAGGAGGCCGAGCTCGGAGTTCGCGTCGGCGGCCGCCTGCTTCACGAGGGCGAGGGCCCGGATGAAGCGGCGCGGGAACCCCCGCCCGGAGATCGGGAAGTTGAGGACCGCCCGCTGGGTCGATGCCCCGTAGAGCGCGTCCGCGGGGACCTCCATCTCGCCCATCGAGTCACGTTCGATCCGGGTCGAGCCGGGCGGTCCGTCGGTCATGGGGTCGATTGTAGGCGGCATGTCGGCGCCGGGGCCGCTGGCGTCGTCCCCGCTCAGGGAGCGCCGGACGTTACGCGACGCCGAGTCGCCGGCGACAGGCCGCCCGGCCCTCCTCGATGTACGAGGGGTCGCCGAGCAGCACGAAGTTCGCATCCGCCCCGATCATCAAGGAGTCGATCTCGAAGGCCAGCCGGGCCGGCTCGGCGTCGGGCGGCAGCTCCCCCGCCTCGATCGCCTCTCGCGCGAACTCCTCGATCAGTCGCAGCCACGCCCGCTGCTCATCGGCCAGCCGGGACCGAACCGCCTCGCGACGCGTCGCGGGGTCGACCGCGGTGTAGACGAAGAAGCAACCGCCCGGAAAGTCTCCACTGCCGACGAAGTCGAAGAAGGCGTCGACGAGCGCGAGCAGGCGATCCCGCCCGGGCGGGACCGCGAGCGCGGGGTCCACGATCACCCGGCCGTACAGCTCGACGGCCGCCTCGATCGTCGCGAGCTGCAGCTCCTCCTTCGAGCGAAAGTGGGCATAGAGCCCGCTCTTGCTCATCCCGAGGACCTCGGCCAGGCGGCCGAAGGACAGACCCTCGAGACCCTCGACGGTGGTCAGCCGGGCGGCTGCGTCGAGGATCGCCGCGCGGCTCTTCTCGCCGCGTTCGGTTCGCGGGGCGGGGTCGTGGATCGTCGGCATGGTCTTGACAAAATAGCACGATCGGTCTATTACTTCGAATAGCACGATCGATCGTGCTATTGCCGCACAGTGGAGGGACGCCGTGGCCGGCCAGGTTGAAACGTTCCAGGTTTCGGTCGATGCCGCGGAGGCATACGAGGCGACCTTCGTGCCGGCGCTGTTCGCCGACTGGGCCGACCACCTCGTCGCCGCGGCCGGGATCCACCCGGGCCTGGCCGTCCTCGACGTCGCCTGCGGGACCGGCGCGGTGACCCGGGTCGCCGCCGAGCGCCTGGGCGGATCGGGCCGGATCGTCGGCCTCGACCTCAACGAGGGCATGCTCAGCGTCGCCCGCCGGCTGTACCCGGCGATCGACTGGGTCCTCGGCGACGCCATGGACCTCCCGTTCGAGGACGCCGCGTTCGACGCCGTCCTCTGCCAGGCCGCGCTCATGTTCGTGCCGAACGCCGGACAGGCGATCGCCGAGATGGCCCGGGTCGTCCGGCCGGGCGGGACCGTGGCGGTCCAGGTATGGGCCGCCCGCGAGGCGCAGGACGGGTTCAAGCCCGTGTACGAGATCATCGCCCGGCATGCCGGTCCGTCCGCGGTCGACCTCGTGAGCGCCTACTGGGTGATGGGCGACCTCCAGGCGCTGGGACGGCTCTTCGCTTCAGCCGCCCTCGAGATCACCGGCACGGTCACCAGGACGGGTGCGATCCGAATGCCCTCGATCGACGCCTACGTCACGACCGAGGTCGAAGGCACGCCGCTCCGCGATCGGATCAGCGACGAGACCTACGCGGCGATCCGCCGCGAGGTCAACGAGGCGTTGGCGGCGTCCGTCACACCGGAGGGCTTCGCAATGCCGATCGTCGGGCACATCGTCACCGCGCAGAGATCACGCACAGCGACGTGACGGCACGGCCGGCCGGCGCCGGGGCCGGTCGGAAGTAGACTCTCGGCCATGCCCGAAGCCCTGCCGTCGTCGCTCGACGTCACGCCCGACCACTTTCGGCGGGTCATGGGCCGTTTCGTCACCGGCATCACGGTCGTGACGACCCTCAACGAGGGCCGTCCGGAAGGGATCACGGTCAACGCGCTCTCCTCGGTGAGCCTCGAGCCGCCGCTCGTCATGGTCGCCCTCGACCGGCGCCGGTTCATCACGCCGTCCGTCCGGGCGGCCGGGCGCTACGCCGTCAACGTCCTCGCCGAAGACCAGCAGGCGCTCTCGGACTGCTTCGCCGGCGCCGCCGTCGAGCCAGGCCGCGACGAGTTCTGCGGAGCGCCATGGACGCCCGGCCCGAGCGGCCTGCCCCTCCTCGACGGGGCGATCGCGACGCTCGAGTGCACGGTCGTCGAGACGTTCCAGGCCGGCGACCACGAGCTGTTCATCGGGCGGGTCGACACGCTCGGCAGCGACGAGGGGCGGCCGATGCCGCTCCTCTATTACCGCCGCCAGTACCTCCGGATCCAGCGCTCGGAGTCGACGCCGCTCGAGGGCATCCCGGAGCACCGGGCGACCTGACCGGCGATCGACGATGCCCACGATCCTCGCCAACGGCCTCGAGATCGGCTACGACGTCCACGGCGCGGGGCCGCCCCTCGTGATGCTCCACGGCGCGACCTCGGTCGGCGGCGACGACTTCGCCCCGCAGATCCCGCTGTTCTCGAAGGTCTTCCAGCTCATCCTGCCGGACGCCCGGGGCCACGGCCGGACGACGTGGGACCCGGCCCGCGGCTTCCGCCACGACTGGCTCGTCGACGACCTGGCGGCGTTCGTCGACGGGCTGGGCCTCGAGACGTTCCACCTGCTCGGCTTCTCGATGGGGGCGATGACCGCCCTCC
>DASTVH010000229.1:0-3891 GCA_035759195.1 Candidatus Limnocylindrales bacterium | reverse complement strand
CGCGCGCCGCTTCGTCGACACCGCCCGCCTGGTCGCGGAGCTGCCGCGGCCGATCACCCTGCTCACCGGCAACGACAACTTCATCCTCGAGTCGTTCATGCTCGGGGCGACCGGGGCGCTCATCGGCTTCGGCGCGGTCATGACCCGCGAGCAGGCGGCGATGATCGACGCCTGGAACGCCGGCCGGATCGACGAGGCTCGCGAACTCGGCCGTCGCGTCCAGCGCCTCGCCGACGTCGTCTTCGCCCGGCCCGTCGGCGACTACCGCGTCAGGCTCAAGGAGTGCCTCCGGATCCTCGGCGTGCTCGAGGCGGCCCACGTCCGCCGGCCGCTCATGCCGCTCGACGACAGGGCACGGGCGCACCTTCGCGACGTCCTCGACGAGGTCGGCCTCCTGGAGGCGGCCGCGGTCTGAGATATGCGCGGTCACGCGCTCTCCGTGATGGCCGCACGCGCCGATAGAGAACGTTTGCTATATCCTGTCCGACACGCGCTCCCCGCAAGCCATCCGCCGCGCCGGGGTCCGTCCGCCCGGCAGGCACTCGGGAGGAGTCAGCCTTGGCCACCGAACCCGCGGATGTCCTCATCATCGGCGCCGGAGCGTCCGGCGGCGTCGTCGCCAGGCGCCTCGCCGAGGAGGGCTTCGACGTGGTCTGCCTCGAGCAGGGGGAGTGGCACGACAAGGCCGAGTACCGCGGCATCCATCTCGACTGGGAGTTGACCGCTCGCAAGCAGTGGGCGACGAGCCCGAACATCCGCGGCCTCCCCGAGGACTACCCGATCGTCGAGGAGGACTCGCCGATCTCCCCGCTGATGTTCAGTGGCGTGGGCGGCTCGATGCTCATCTTCGCCGGCGCCTGGCCCCGGATGCTGCCGTCGGACTTCCGGGTGCGCTCGCTCGACGGGATCGCCGACGACTGGCCGCTGACGTACGACGAATTGCTGCCCTACTTCCACCGGACCGACCGCGACTTCGGCGTCTCGGGCCTGGCCGGCGACCCGGCCTACCCGCCGGAGGGCGTCGAGCCGCCGCTGCCGCCGCTGCCGATCGGTGCCGCCGGGATGAAGGTCGCCCGGGCCCACAACCGGCTCGGCTGGCACTGGTGGCCCGAGTTCAACTCGATCCTGTCCGCTCCCTACGACGGCCGCCGGCCGTGCGTCCAGCGCAGCACGTGCCAGTCGGGCTGCAACGAAGGGGCCAAGGCCTCGACGGATCTCACCCACTGGCCGAAGGCGATCGCGATGGGCGCGAAGCTCGTCACCGGGGCCCGCGTCCGCCGGATCGAGACGAACGAGCGCGGCCTCGCCACCGGTGCGACCTGGATCGACCGGGACGGCCGGCAGCATCTCCAGCCGGCGAAGGTGGTGGTCCTGGCGGCGAACGCGGTCGGCACGGCCCGCCTGCTCCTCCTCTCGGCAGACTCGCGCCACCCGGACGGCCTCGCCAACTCGTCGGGCCTCGTCGGCCGGCGGCTGATGATGCACCCGTTCGCCAACGTGGCCGGCCTGTTCGAGGAACCGCTGATGAGCTGGCAGGGCCAGTTCGGGGACCTCATCGAGTCCCTCGAGTTCTACGAGAGCGACGAGAAGCGCGGCTTCATCCGCGGCGCCCGCTGGGGCCTGGCTCCGACCGGCGGCCCGCTCAACGCCGCCCTGCCCAGCCGCGCCGGCAGCCAGGTCTGGGGACCCGACCACCACCTCCACGTCCGCTCCCACCTGGGGCACGGCGCGAACTGGGGCCTGTTCGGGGAGGACTTGCCAGACGAGACGAACCAGGTGGCGCTCTCGGACTCCGTCACCGACGCGTTCGGGATCCCGGCACCCGAGATCCACTACCACATCAGCGACAACTCGAGGCGCATGCTCGACTTCAACATCGAGCGGGCGACCGAGTCGCTGACCGAGGCCGGGGCCTACCGGATCGAGGTCGACCGGCTCATGCGCTACTCGGGCTGGCATCTCCTGGGCACCGCCCGGATGGGCGACGACCCGAAGACGTCCGTGCTCGACCGCTGGAATCGGAGTCACGACGTCCCGAACCTGTACGTCGTCGACGGCAGCTGCTTCGTCACCTCGAGCGGCGTCAACCCGACCTCGACGATCGTCGCCCTTGCCCTCCGGGCGGCCGACCACATGGTCGAGACCCGCTTCGAGCAGCAGGTGCCGGCATGAGCCGGGAGCAGACCGGCGCCCCGACCGACCTCGTCGGGGGCATGCCCGCGACCGAAGGCAGCGCGCCGCCGGCCGGGGCCGATACGGCGGCGGCGACCGATCCGGTCGCGGCGATCGACGCCGACGCACGGCGGGTGATCGCGGCCGTGGCCGACCATCTCATCCCGGCGGCGCACGGGATGCCGTCGGCGGCCGCGGTCGTCGACGAGGCGCGCCTGCGCTTCGTCCTCACCGCCCGGCCCGACATCCTCGAGCCGCTCCTCGCCGCGCTCCGGCCCGAGCTCGCTGACGAGCCGGGGGCGCGCCTCGAATCACTGGGCCGGGACGAACCCGAGGCCCTCG
The DNA here is from genome assembly GCA_035759195.1 of Candidatus Limnocylindrales bacterium. Taxonomy (GTDB): domain Bacteria; phylum Chloroflexota; class Limnocylindria; order Limnocylindrales; family CSP1-4; genus CF-46. The sequence continues at coordinate 1,377 of DASTVH010000229.1, read as the reverse complement.
CCGCGCTCCAGCTGACGATCGTCGGCGGCTACTACTCCGACCGAACCGTGCGCGAGCTCATCGGCTACCCGGGCCAGCTGGCGATCGAGGTCCGATCGTGGGAACTCCCGCCGTTCATCGAGGAGGGCCTGATCGACGAGGTGCTCGCCCGCGGCCCGGTCTGGCGCGATCCCGCGACCGGCGCGCGGGCCCGGGTCGAGGGAGCGCCGCGGAGCTACGCAGAACGGTATTCGACGGCCGAGGGCCGTTCCGAAGGAGGCAGCGATGGCGGCCATAGCTCCTGAAGCAGCATCACGGGACGGCACCGCGAGCTGGCTCGACGAGTTCCTGGCGGACTGGCGGCCGGGCACCGGCGAACCGCGCGAGATCCGCGAGCCGGCGACCGGCCGCCCGCTCGTCTCGGTCGCCCAGGCGACCACCGAGGACGTCGCGCGGGCGGCCGCCGCCGCCGCCGAGGCCCAGCCGGCGTGGGCCGAGACCAGCTACATCGAGCGGGCCCGGATCCTCCGCCGGGCGGCCGAGATCTACGAGGCCCACCGCGAGGAGTTCGGCGCGTGGACCCAGCGCGAGACCGGGGCCCACCGCAACAAGATGCACCACGAGCAGAACTTCACGATCCAGGAGGTCCTCAACGCGGCGACGATGCCGTCCCAGCCGTACGGCTCGCTCGTGCCTTCGGCCCAGCCCGGCCGTCTCTCGATGGTCCGCCGGATCCCGGTCGGCGTCGTCGGCGCGATCACGCCGTGGAACTCGCCGAGCGTCCTCGGCATGCGGGTCGTCGCCCCGGCGCTGGCCCTCGGCAACGCGGTCGTCCTCAAGCCCGACCCGCAGACGCCGGTCATCGGCGGAGCGATGTTCGAGGCGGTCTTCCGCGAGGCGGGCCTGCCCGAAGGCGTGCTCCAGATCGTCGTCGGTGGCGCGGACGTCGGGGAAGCGCTCGTGACCGATCCGAACGTCAACCTCGTGTCGTTCACCGGTTCGACGGCAGCCGGCCGTCGGGTCGGCGAGCTGGCTGGGGCGCGCCTCAAGAAGGTGTCCCTCGAGCTCGGTGGCAACAACGCGTTCGTGGTGCTGGACGACGCGGACCTCGCGGCGGCGACCGCGGCCGGCGCCTTCTCGTCGTTCCAGTTCCAGGGCCAGGTCTGCTTCGCGGCCGGGCGGCACATCGTCCACGAGAGCGTGGCCGGTGATTACGTCGACGCGCTGCGCGACAAGGCGCAGGGCCTGCGTATGGGAGACCCGTATCGAGAGGACGTCCAGCTCGGACCGATCGTCAACGAGAAGCAGGTCAAGCGGGTCGACGACATCGTCCGGCGCTCCGTCGACGGCGGTGCGCGGCTCGTCATCGGCGGCTCGCACGAGGGCCTGGTCTACCAG
>DASTVH010000228.1:0-6813 GCA_035759195.1 Candidatus Limnocylindrales bacterium | reverse complement strand
CGGCGCGATCGCCACCTCGCGCGAGACGAACCGCAGGCCGCGGTTGCGAAGCAGCGCGCCCGGCAGCAGGTGGGCCTCGGTCAGGACCTGGAAGCCGTTGCAGATGCCGAGGACGAGGCCGCCTTCCTCGGCGAACGCGGCCACCGAGCGCATCACCGGGCTGAAGCGGGCGATGACCCCCGCCCGGAGGTAGTCGCCGTAGGCGAAGCCGCCCGGCAACAGGACCGCCGCGACGCCATCGAGCGACGCCTGCTCGTGCCAGAGCAGGACCGGCTCCGCGCCGGCGACCCGGAGCGCGTTCACTGCGTCGATGTCGCGGTTCGAGCCCGGGAAGATCACGACGCCGATCCGGACGCTCACGCAATGGCCCCCGCGGTCGTCCCGATCGTCGACGACGCGCCGCCGAGCGTCTCGATCTCGTACGCCTCGATGAGCGGGTTCGAGAGCAGCTCGGAGGCGAGCCGCTGGACGATCGCGCGCGCAGCGGCCTCGTCGGCGGCGGCGACGGTCAGCTCGATCCGGCGGCCGACGCGGAGCGCCGACACGCCCTCGATCCCGAGGTGGCCGAGGCTGCCCTCGACCGCCCGGCCCTGGGGGTCGAGGATGCCCTCCTTGGGAGTGACGTTCACCGCGAAGCGGAAGTCGGTCGCCGGGCTCATCGGGCGATCACGTCGTCGGCCAGGTAGCGCTCGAAGCCGGCCCCGGTGATCCGCTCGAACGCCTCGACGTAGCGGGCCCGCGTGCCGGCGACGATGTCGGCCGGGAGCGCCGGTCCGGGCGGCGTCTTGTCCCACGGCTGCGTCTCGAGCCAGTCGCGCACGAACTGCTTGTCGAAGCTCGCCTGGGCCCGTCCCGGCTCGTAGGTCGCCGCGTCCCAGAAGCGCGATGAGTCAGGGGTCAGGACCTCGTCGATGAGCAGGAGCTCGCCGCTCGAGCGGTCGATCCCGAACTCGAACTTCGTGTCGGCGAGGATGATCCCGGCCGGCTCGGCGACGGCCGACCCGTGGCGGTAGAGGGCGATCGCGACGTCGCGCACGCGGGCCGCCAGCTCCGGGCCGACGAGCACCGCGGCGTCGGCGAACGAGATGTTCTCATCGTGGCCGACGTCGGCCTTCGTGGACGGCGTGAACAGCGGCTCCGGCAGGCGCTCGCTCTCGCGAAGCCCGGCCGGCAGGGGGATGCCGCAGACCGCACCGGTTCGCCCGTAGTCCTTCCAGCCGGAGCCCGCGAGATAGCCCCGGACGATCACCTCGATCGGCAGCACGTCGACCCGCCGGCAGAGCATCATCCGCCCGCGCAGCTCGGTCGCCGCCGACGCGTCGGGCAGGAAGCCCTCGGGCAGATCCCCGGGCGCCGTGCCGAGCAGGTGGTTCGGGACGATCCCGGCCGTCTCGCCGAACCAGAAGCGCGACAGGCCGGTCAGGACCCGGCCCTTGTCAGGGATCCCGGTCGGCAGGACGACGTCGAAGGCCGAGAGCCGGTCCGAGGCGACGAGCAGCAGGCGGTCCTCGCCGACCGCGTACAGGTCGCGGACCTTGCCGGAGCGGAGGAACGAATCGGCGGTCGGGCTAGCGGGCGGCATGGATCTCGGCCTCCAGGCTGTCGAGTCGGGCGATGACCGTGGGGACGTGGCGCAGGAACGCGGCATCGTCGAAGCAGGCGTCGAGCTCGGCGAGGCGGAGCTTGCTGGCGACCGTCGGGTCGACCGCGAGCAGCTCGCGCAGCGGCCGCCGTTCATCGGCGGCCCGCAGGGCGGCCCGCTGGACGATGGCGTAGGCGTCCTCGCGCGACAGCCCGGCCCGCTCGACCAGGGCGACGAGGACCCGGCTGCTCGCATGGAGCCCGAGGCCCCGCTCGATGTTCTCGCGCATCCGCTCGCCGCGGACGACGAGGCCCTCGACGAGCCCGGCGGTCCGGACGAGCATGTAGTCGAGGAGGATCGTCGCGTCGGGCAGGATCACCCGCTCGGCCGAGCTGTGGCTGATGTTGCGCTCGTGCCAGAGCGGCTGGTCCTCGAGCGCGGTATGGGCGTAGCCGCGGAGCAGCCGTGCGAGGCCGGCGATCCGCTCGGACAGGATCGGGTTGCGCTTGTGGGGCATCGCCGACGAACCCTTCTGGCCGGGCTTGAACGGCTCCTGGACCTCGCCGATCTCGGTGTGCTGGAGGTTGCGGATCTCGGTCGCGAAGCGCTCGAGCCCGCCGCCGACGATCGCGATCGCGGCGAGGAGCGCGGCGTGGCGGTCGCGCTGGACGATCTGGGTGCTGGCCGGGTCGGCGTGGAGGCCCAGCTCGGCGAGGACCTCGGCCTCGACGTCCGGAGCGAGATGGCTGTACGTCCCGACCGGTCCGCTGATCTTGCCGGTCGCGATCTCGTCGACCGCCATGGCGAGGCGCCGTCGGCCCCGGTCGAGCTCGAAGGCCCATCCGGCGAGCTTGAGGCCGAACGTGATCGGCTCGGCGTGGACCGAGTGGGTCCGGCCCATCATCAGCGTCTCGGCCTCCGCCCGGGCCCGGGTCACGAGGACGCCGAGGAGCCGGTCGCAGTCGCGCAGGAGGAGCTCGCCGGCGGCCCTCAGCTGGAGGGCGAGCGCGGTGTCGACGACGTCGCTGCTCGTGAGGCCGAGATGAAGGTACCGGCCCTCGGGCCCGACCGATTCGGCGACCTGGCTGACGAACGCGATGACGTCGTCGTCGGTCGTCTTCTCGATCTCGGCGATCCGATCGGGATCGACCGCGGCCCGGGCTTCGATCGCGGCGAGCGCGTCGGCGGGGACGAGCCCGCGGGCCGCCTGGGCCCGGGCGACGGCGAGCTCGACCCGGAGCATGTGTTCGAACCGGGCTCGGTCGGTCCAGATCGCGCCCATCTCGTGGAGCGTGTAGCGGCGGATCACGCGACGCCCTCCGCGACCGGCTCCGGCAGCGAGGCCGCGATGTCGCGGCGCCGGTGGAGCCCCGGCCACGAGATGCGGTCGGCGGCCGCCTCGGCGACCGCCCGGGCGGCCGGCACGTCGCGGCCGCGCCCGACGACCGTCAGGATCCGGCCGCCGTCGGTCTCGTAGCCGTCCGGGCCTGCGCCCCGGCCGGCGCCGGGCCGCGTCCCGGCGTGGAAGACGAATGCCCCTGCCTCGCGGGCGGCTTCGATGCCCTCGATCGGCTCACCCTCGCTCCGGCCGGCCGGGTAGTCGCCGGCGGCGAGGACGATCCCGACCGCGGCCGCGCGCATCGTCGGCACGAGGCCGCGCCCTTCGAGGCCGAGGAACCTCGCCGCCTCGCCGAGCTCGCGGCGCGCCGCCGCCCGCAGGAGCGGTCCGAGCGCCGTCGCGACCCGCGGCAGGATCACCTGCGCCTCGGGGTCGCCGAGGCGGGCGTTGCATTCGAGCAGGACCGGCCCGTCGGCGGTCAGCATGAGCCCGGCGTAGAGCGCCCCGACGAACGGCGTGCCCCGGCCGGCAAGCTCGGCCAGGAGCGGCCGGTGGACGGTGTCGACGATCCGGGCGACGGCCTCGTCGTCGAGGTCCGGCAACGGCGAGTAGGCGCCCATGCCGCCGGTGTTCGGGCCGCCGTCGCCGTCGAGGAGGCGCTTGTGGTCGCGAGCCGCCGGCAGGGCGAGCGCGTCGCGGCCGTCGCAGAGGGCGATCACGCTCGCCTCGAGGCCCTCGAGCCGCTCCTCCACGACGACGAGGCCGTCCGGCCCCTCGGTGAACAGGCGCTCGACGTCGGGGCGGACCCGGTCGGCGTCGTCGGGCGGATGGACCGCCACGCCCTTCCCGGCTGCCAGGCCGTCCTGCTTGACGACGAAACCGCGGCCGGCATCGGCCAGCTCGTGGATCGCCCGGAGCGCCTGGTCGGCCGAGCCACAGGTCCACGACTCGGCCATCCGGACGCCGGCGGCGGCCGCGACCGCGTGGCAGAACGCCTTCGAGCTCTCGATCCGGGCGGCGGCCGCCGTCGGTCCGAACGTGGCCACGCCCGCCGCAGCCAGCTCGTCGGCAAGACCGTCGGCGAGTGGCTGCTCGGGCCCGACGACGACGAGTTCGATCGCGTGGGCCCGGCAGGCGTCGATGATCGCGGCTGCGTCCGTCGGGGTCGCCGGCAGGCACGTCACCCGGGCCTCCTCGGCGATTCCGGCGCTGCCCGGCGCGACGAACACGTCGTTCACGCCCGGCTCCGAGGCGAGCTTCCAGGCGAGGGCGTGCTCGCGGCCCCCGCCACCGACGACGAGCACGCGCGTCGGCATGAGCGGGCGGCTCACGAGGCGGCCCGCTCGGCGGGGGCTGCCGGCGAGGTCCCGGCCGCTGCCGGCGCGGTCCCGGCGGCTGCCGGCGCGGGCGGCGGTGCGCTGGCGGGGCGGTGGCGCATCGGCCGCCAGGCGCGCTCGATCGTCTGGGTCCGCTCGGGTCCGACCGAGACGAGGACGATCGGCACGCCGGCGTGCTCCTCGAGGGCCGTCACGTAGCGGCGGGCGTTCTCCGGCAGGTCGGCCAGCGAGCGGACGTCGTGGATCGGCTCGGACCAGCCGGCGAACTCCTCGTAGACCGGCCTGGCCCGGGCGAGGACCGCCGCCGAGGACGGCCACGCCTCCACCCGCCGCCCATCGACCTCGTAGGCCACGCAGAGCCGGATCGGGTCGACGCCCGACAGGATGTCGAGCTTGTTCAGCATGATCGAGCTCACGGAGTTGACCGCGACCGCGTAGCGGAGTGGGACCGCGTCGAACCAGCCGACCCGGCGCGGCCGGCCGGTCGTCGTCCCGACCTCGTGGCCGCGAGCCGCGATGCCGGCCCCGACGCCGTCGGTGAGCTCGGTCGGGAAGGGTCCCGAACCGACCCGGGTGGAGTAGGCCTTCACCACCCCGATCACTTCGTCGACCTGGAGCGGCCCGATCCCACCGCCCGTGCACGCGCCGCCCGCGACCGGGTTCGAGGACGTCACGAAGGGGTAGCTCCCGTGGTCGAGGTCGAGCAGCGTGCCCTGGGCCCCCTCGAGCAGGACGTGGTCGCCGCGCCGCAGGGCGTCCTGGACGAGCGCGGTCGCATCGGCGAGGTACGGCCGGAGCCGCCCGCCCCACGCGAGCGCCTGGTCGACGAGCTCGTCGCACCCGAACGACGCCGCACCGTTCGCGGCGGCAAGGAGCAGGTTCTTGTCGGGCAGGACCCGATCGAGGCGGGCTCGCAGCAGGTCGGCGTCGAAGAGGTCTTCCATCCGGAGCCCGACCCGCCACGCCCGGTCGCCGTAGGCCGGCCCGATCCCGCGCCCGGTCGTCCCGACCTTGCCGTCCCCGAGGCGTGCCTCGAGCGCCCGGTCGAGTGCGACGTGGTACGGCATGATCACGTGGGCCGCGGTGCTGACCCGGACCCGCCCGACGTCGATCCCCCGCGCCGTCAGCATCTCGAGCTCGCCGATCAGCGTTGCCGGGTTGACGACGACGCCGCTGCCGATGACCGACGTGATGTGGGGATAGAGGACGCCCGACGGCACGAGGTGGAGCTTGAACACCTCGTCGCCGCTGACGACCGTGTGGCCGGCGTTGTCGCCGCCCTGGTAGCGCACGACCATCGCGGTCTGCTCGGCCAGGAAGTCCGTCGTCTTGCCCTTGCCCTCGTCACCCCACTGGAGCCCGACGATCACCGTTGCCGGCATCAGGCCGGGCCTCGGAGGCAAAGAGAAAGGTCCCTCGGCTCGGAGCCTGGGACCTCCTGGATACACCTATCCCGTCTCGCGCCGATGGCTCGGCGCCGGGGCGGTTCGAAGACTCGGGTCCGCCTCACGGGACGAACGGCGCGCCTTCCTCGAGCAACGGCCGACCTCCTGGCTGCGGGCGTCTCCCGCGGTCTGTCGAGGACGGGCCGAGTATAGCAGCGGGACGGGCTCGGGACGCGGGCCGGGAAGGCGGCCGGCGGCCGTTTCCGTCGGCCCCCGGTGCCGGTGCACGCGGTGCACGTGTGAGCGGCGAAATCGATGCGTGGGTGGTGCGCCGACGCCGTCGGACGTTTGGCCGTGCGGCGTGGTACGTCCGTTCGGTCCGGTCCAGCGAGCCCGGCCGGTAGGCTTCGAGGCGTGATGCGTCTGCTCGCGGGCCTCGGCCTCCTGGCCCCGGCCGCGCTCGTCGTGCTCTACGTCGCGATGCCGTCGGCGTTCGACTCGTGGCTCGACGAGGGCGAGCGCTCGATCCTCGCGGCGGTGGCGGCGGCGACGGTCGGGGTGTCGCTCACGGCGGCCCTCATGCTCGTCTACCTGCCGTACCGCCTGCGCCGCCTCGTGAAGGCGGCCGAACGGCTGGCCGCCGGCGATCTGGAGGTCCAGGTCAGGGCGCCCGCGCGCGGCCGCGGCGTCGAGGGCCGGCTCGGGCGGGCGATCAACACCATCGCGGCGTCGCTGACCGAGACGACCGACGCGGCCACGACCGACAAGCTGACCGGCGTTCCGAACCGCCGCGCGCTTCTTCTGGAGCTCTTCAACGAGGTCGAGCGGGCCAACCGCTACGAGCGTCCGCTGTCGGTCGCCTTCGTCGACATCGACCATTTCAAGGCGGTCAACGACACGTACGGGCACGCCGTCGGCGACCTCGTCCTCCAGGGCGTGGCCCAGGCGCTCGAGGGCAACCTTCGGGCGACCGACATGGTCGGCCGGTATGGCGGCGAGGAGTTCATGCTGATCCTGACCGAGACCGACGTCGAGGAAGGCGCCGTCCTGACCGAGAAGCTCCGGACGATCGTCGCCCGCCAGCGCTTCGCGGTCGAGGGCAACCCGGGCCTGTCGGTGACGATCTCGATCGGGATCGCCGGCGGAATCGGCTCGCGCCTCTCGAGCGAG
>DASTVH010000227.1:0-4696 GCA_035759195.1 Candidatus Limnocylindrales bacterium | reverse complement strand
CCGGCGCCGACGACACCGACGACGTCGCCGATCTCGCGGGCCATCAGGTCGATGCGTTCGCCACGGATCGCCGAGGCCCGCCAGGCGTCATACGGCCTTGAGCGACTCGAACGGTTGACGACAGTGGCGGCAGTAGTGGACCGACCGGCACTGCGTCGGCCCGAAGAGGTTGTCCAGTGCGACGTCGGCCGAACCGCAGTGCGGGCAGCGGGCCTGCGACGGGTCGTCGATCGGCGGCGCAATCCCGGCAGCCCGGAGGCGATCGCGGCCACGGGCGGTGATCCGCTCCGACGTCCACGGCACCCGGAACGCGTGGTCGACCGAGACGGGTCGACCGAACGCGGCGAGCCGGTCCTCGACGGCGGTCCGGATCAGCTCGAGTGCCGGGCAGCCGACGAACGTTGGCAGCAGCTCGACGGCGATCCCGCCGGGCCCCACCTCGACCCGCTCGACCATGCCGAGATCCGTGATCGAGACGACGGGGAGTTCGGGATCCGCGACCTCGTCGAGGGCGTTCCGAACCGCCGACTCGTCGACGACCGCCGCCCCGGGTCCGGCGTTCACCACGTTGCCGCCGGTTCCTGCCGCCGGACCGACGTGAACTCGGTCCAGAGCCAGCGGAACTGGTCGCCGTGGAGGGACCGACCGTTGCCCGGATCCACGGTGGCGGGCGGCATCGGCAGCCCGAGGCGGACGAAGTCCGGGGTGATCCGGGCCCGCCAGCGGGACTCGAGCGCCTCCATCGGCTCGGCCAGCGCGCCACCCTCGACGAGTCCGGACTCGCCGGCGAGCGGCGTGAAGACCGTGCCGGCATCCGGCCCCAGCTCCTCGATCGCCGCGACGAGCCGGTCGCGCGGCTCCCCGCTGCGCTCGGCGAGGCGTTGCAGCCAGGCGGTCGCATGCATGAGGTGGTAGCGCTCCTCGCGTCGGATCTTGTCGACGAGCTCGCGGAGGGGCGCGATCGACGAGGAGGCGAGGGCCTCCAGCCGGACGCCGTCGGCCGTGTCGTAGAGGTAGCGCCGGGCGATCGTCATCGCCCAGTCGCCGCGGCCGTGGTCGAGCAGCCGGGCGTGGCGGTACTCGTGCGGCTCGCGGTCGTAGGCGATCGCGTCCGCGTCGACGCCGGGTCCGTCGCGGAGGGCCGCGAGCAGCTCGTAGAGCGCGCTCGCATGGCCGAGCTCGTCCTGGGCAAGCGAGCTCATCGCGACGTCCTCCTCGAGGATCGGGGCGATGCCGGTCCACTCCGAGTCGGAGAAGCCGATGACGAATTCGTCGTCGGCCATCGAGAGCAGGAGCCCGTCGACCGCCTCCCGAAGGTCGTCCGGAACCGCGGCCGCGAGGGCCGTGCGTGTCGTCGTCACGTCGCCGGAGCCTTCGGCGTTCGCTGCCGGCTCTGCTTGCGGGCGGCGGCGAGCTTGTCGCGCATCACGTAACCGCCGGGCTTCTTGAACGACCGGTCGAGCGGCGGCTGGAGAAGGTCGGGATCGGCGAGATCGTGGATGTCCGCCCGCCGAACCACCCAGAGCCGGACGCTCTCCTGGCGCCGGCCGTACAGCTCGCGGGCGTAGTGGACGGCGAGGACCGCGTCGGGCGCCATGACCGAGCCGCCGTGGCGCATCGCGTCGCCTTCCTTCTCCTGGCGGAAGACCTCCCAGGGCTCGAGAGGAGGACCCTGCCGGGCCGTCGTCTCGCGGTCGAGCGGCGCCGAGTCCGTCACGTCAGGCGACCGCCGCCGGCGCGGCAAGAACGGTGTCGCGGACCCACTGGGTCTTGTCCCGGTTCAAACGGCGGAAGGCGAGTCGCTCCTCGGACTTCGGGCCGTGGTTCGTCACGACTGTCCGGAGCTCGTTCCAGTCGGGTTCCGTGTAGCGCCACTCGCCGGTCGCCTCGTCGAGCCGCAGCTCGGGGTCGGGCAGCGTGAGGCCCAGCTCCCGGATGCGCGGGACGTAGATCGACAGGAACTCCTGGCGGAGCTCCTCGCTCGTCTTGGCCTTGATCCGCCAGTGGATGTCGCGGTCGGTCGAGCGCTCGCTTCGCGGCCCGTGCATCTGCATGAGCGGACCCCACCAGCGGTCCAGCGCCTCCTGGATCGCGTCGCGCTGGGCCGCGGTCCCGATCACCATCGTCACGACGACGTCGCGGCCGTGCATGATGTGGACCGACTCCTCCCAGCAGATCTTGCGCATCGTCCGCGCGTACGGCGCGTACGAGGAGTCGCGCAGCGCCTGCTGGGCGACGATCGCGGCGGCGTCGACGAGCCAGGCGATGATGCCGATGTCGGCCCACGACTTCGTCGGGTAGTGGAAGACGTTGTGGAACTTCGTCTTCCCCTCGAGCAGGTCCTCGAACATCTGGTCCCGCGGCTTGCCGAGATCCTCCGCGACCCGGTAGAGGAGCTGGGCGTGGCCGACCTCGTCCTGGACCTTCGCGGTGAGGGCGAGCTTCCGGCGGAGCGTCGGCGCGCGCATGATCCACTCCCGCTCGGGGAGAACGCCCATGAGCTCGCTGTTCGCGTGCATCTCGACGAATCGGAGCACCTGGATCCGATACTCGTCAGGCATCCAGTCGGTAGCCTCGACTTTCCCACCACCCGTGACATGCTCCTCGAAGGCGCGGTAGCGCTCGTCGTGATCGAGCGCGTCGTCGTTGAAGGCGAGCGTCGATCGCTCACGCGGCGGCAGGACGGGATCGAGGGCGAGCGGATCGGTCATCGGTGGTCCTCCGTGAGGGAACGCAGCGCGAGGTCGACGTACTGGTCGGCGACGGCATCTGCCGAGAGACGGCCGTCGGGTCGGTACCAGGTGGCGATGCCGTTGAGCGCGGTGAGGACGAAGGTCGCCGCGATCGCCGTGTCGGTCGAGCGGAAGGCACCGACCGCGACTCCATCGGCGATCACCTCGCGGAAGCGGCGCTCGTAGCCGTCGCGACGGGCGGCCATCCCGGCCCGCCGAACGGGGGACAGGTGGCGCCACTCGGTGACGAAGACGCTCGCCCGCCGAGGATCCGACGTGACGACGTCGACATGGGCCTCGACGAGGGCGGCGAGGCGTTCGACCGGGTCCGCGGTCGCGGTCTCGGCTTCGGCGGTCGCGGCGGCTGTCTCGAACGCGGCGGCGGCGCGATCGACGATCGCGAAGAGCACGTCCTCCTTCGAGGCAACGTGGGCGTAGAGGCTGGCGCCCTGGATGTCGAGGGCGCGGGCGATGTCCCGCACGCTGGTCGCCGCGTAGCCATTGGCGTGAAACAGCTCGCTTGCGACCTCGTCGATCTCGCGCCGTCGGGCGCCGGCTTCGATCATCCGCTCCTACCTAACGATCGTTAGGCGACCCTACGCGGAATCGAGCGGAGCGTCAAGCCGGTCGGTTCACGGCGGCCCACCATGCGGCGGCAAGGAGCTCCGGAACGAGGATCTCGCTGAACGTCGCGACGTCCGGCACGTCGTCGCCGGGGTACCGGACGGTCGCGGCCGCGCCCGGCATGTCGCGGCCGACTGCCACGAACGTCGAGCCGCGCCTTCGCAGCCACTCGACGGCCTGGCCGTCCCAGCGCGAGCCGGCGAAGATCAGCGCCCGATACTCGAGCGTCTTTGCGAGGTAGACGTCGACGTGGCTCCAGTCGCCGGTCTCGCAGGCGACGGCCGGCCGGCGCGGGCCCTCGCGGATCATCAGGGCGCCCTGCTCTGCCGTGGCGAGGCGTTCCACCGGCGCGATCAGGTATGCGCCGTCGGGTCCGTCCAGCGCACGAACGAGTCGCGGCAGCCAGTCGTCGCGCCGTCCGAGCAGGTCCGCGGTCGCGGTCGCGACCCGGTCGCAGAGCGACGGCAGGTCGACGGGGTGGCCGCCGAGTCGCGCCTCGAACGCCCGGAGCAGGAGCCCGGTGTGCTGGAACGATCGGCAGGCGACGCCGCCGCGTTCCTCACCGGCCTGGAGCGGGACGACGAGGTCGGCCATCGTCGCGATCGTGGAGTCCGGCCGGTCGGTGAGCGCCACGAGGCGCGACGTCCCGCGGTGGCGCTCGGCGGCCGCGATCGTCTCGGCGCTCTCGCCCGACGCCGAGATCGCGACGACGAGCGTCCTCCGATCCGGCGGCCAGCCGGCCTCGGCCGAGGCGTACTCCGCGACCGCGTCGATCCCTGCCGCTCGGAGGCGGAGCGCCGCCGCGCCCGCCGCATACCGCGAGCTACCCATCCCGAGGAGGACGACCCGGCGAGGCGCCGCTGCCGGCAGGGCGTCCCACAGGTCGGCCGCCCGGAGCGTCCGGCCCAGCTCGACGAGCGCGGCCGGCTTCGCCTCGAGGTCCGCGAGAAAGTCGGCCGGGTCCATTAGACGCCGTCCGCCGCGAAGCGGGCGCGGAGCGTCGCCATCGGCGCGTACCGCCAGCGCGGCAGGAACCGTCCCGCGTAGACGAGCTCCCGGCATTCCTGTTCGACCTCGAACGCATCGACGAGACGTTCGTCGACCGGCCCGACCGCCTCGAGGAACCTGTCGCGAGCTGCCCGAATCCAGCGCCCGACGGCATCGCCTTCGCCTCGTCGTGCCTCGACGACGCGGCCCACGTGGTCGAGGCTGGAGAGCATCTGGGCGACGTCGCGTTCGCGCGGCTGGCGGAGCGCGTTCGCGTCCATGCCGAGCGTCGGGTTGCCGTCGAAGTCGATGACGGCACGGCCGCCCGGCCACTCGAGTACCTGGCCGACGTG
>DASTVH010000226.1:0-8795 GCA_035759195.1 Candidatus Limnocylindrales bacterium | reverse complement strand
CGACGACGACCGGGTAGGACCCAGGCGGGAACGGGCGGTCGCTCAGCTCCGCCAACGGTTTGCGTTCCGCAGGCGGCGCGCCTGCGCCTGGAGCATCCGGTACATGACGGCCGGGTTGTCGACGAGGAAGCCCTGGACGTCCGGGCCGGCCAGGACGAGGCACCGAAGCGGGCGCGTCGCGACGACGTCGGCGACCGGGGGTTCGCCCAGCAGGATCGACACCTCGCCGAAGAAGTCTCCGCGCCCGAGTGTGGCGCGCTGCTGGCCGTCGATGATGACGTTCGCATCTCCCTCGAGGATGACGTGGAACGCGGAGCCCGAGAGGCCCTGGCGGAGAACCCGTTCGCCCTCAGCGTAGATCTGCTCGTCGAACATGTGGGCGACGCGCTGGAGCTGCGGCGTCGTCAGGTCGGCGAACAGGGCGAAACCGGCGATCTCGTCGACGATCTCGTCACGGCTGGCCATCGGGTCTCCCTCATCCTCGGTCGGTCCGAGCATTCTGCCACCGGCGGGGAGGACCGATCCGCCTCGATCGTCATCGGCGCGTCGCCGGAGGCCGCGATCCTGCGGGTGAGGTTGACGCCGGCCCACGCGGGCGGCAGCATCAGGGGCACGATCAGGAGGGACCGCGTGACGCTCACCCAGGACCGCAGAGCGGAATTGCTCGGCGCCTGCCGACTGTTCGGCGGGGTGGACCCAAGGGACCTGGCCGCCGTTGCGGCTCGGGCCGTCGAGGTCGACTTCCCGGCCGGCCGGGTCATCGCCCGCCAGGGCGAGATCGGGACCGGCTTCTTCCTCGTCGTCGAGGGTTCGGTCCGGGTCGTCCGGGGCGGCGAGGAAGTGGCCGTCCTGGGCCCGGGCGAGTTCTTCGGCGAGCTGTCGGTCCTCGACGGCCTGCCGCGCGTCGCCCAGGTCGCCGCCGTCGAGCCGACGCGCTGCCTTGCCCTGCCGACCTGGGACTTCGAGCAGGTCCTGTTGGAGATCCCGACCCTGTCGCTGGCGATCCTGCGCGGGCTGGCGACCCGCCTGCGGTCGGTCACGGAGCAGCAGTATCACTGACACCAGATCGCGACCCATGGTCCGCGCGAAACCGACCGGGACCGTGACGTTCCTGTTCACGGACATCGAGGGTTCGACGCGCCTCGCAGGCCAGCTCGGCGAGGGCTGGCCGGCCGTCCTCGGCCGCCACCGGGAGCTGATCCGGGCGGCGATCGAAGCCGCCGCGGGGCACGAGGAGAAGACCGAGGGCGACGGCTTCCTCGCGATCTTCGGACAGCCGGCGGGTGCCGTCCGGGCCGCCGTCGGCGCCCAGCGCCTGCTCGCCGCCGAACCGTGGCCCGATGGCGCGCCGGTGAGCGTCAGGATGGGCCTCCATACGGGCGAGGGCCGCCTCGACGCCGACGGTGAATACGTCGGTGCCGACGTCCACCGTGCGGCCCGCGTCGGGGCGGCCGGCCACGGCGGACAGATCCTGATGTCGGAGACGACGTCCGCGCTCGTCGCCGACGATCTGCCCGCCGGCGTGTCGATCCGGAGCCTCGGCCAGCATCGCCTGAAGGATCTCCGGCCGGAGACGATCTGCCAGCTCCTCATCGAGGGCCTGCGGACCGAGTTCCCGCCGATCCGCTCGCTCGACGCGCGGCCGAACAACCTCCCCACGCAGCTGACCAGCTTCGTCGGGCGCGAGGCGGAGCTGCGCGAGGCGGCCGGCCTCCTCGAGTCCACCCGGCTCCTGACGCTGACCGGCCCCGGCGGGACCGGCAAGACGCGCCTCTCGCTCCAGCTCGCCGCCGACGTCGCGATCCGGTACCCGGACGGCATCTGGTTCGTCGCACTCGAGCCGGTCCGCGACCCCGGCCTCGTCGCATCGCGGATCGCCGACACCGTGGGGCTCGTCGAGGTCGGCGGCCGGAACGCTCGCGACCTGCTCGTCGAGTGGATCGGCATGCGGCGGATGCTCTTCGTGCTCGACAATTTCGAGCAGGTCATCGACGGCGCGCCCGTGGTCGCCGACCTCCTGCGGACGTGCGAGCACCTCTCGGTCGTCGTCACGAGCCGGGCGCCGCTGCGCGTCTCGGGCGAGCAGGAGTTCCCGGTGCCGGGCCTGCCGGTTCCCCGCGACATCCTTGCCCTCTCCGACCTCGAGAAGCTCAATCTCCGCCGGGACGACCGGGACCTGGCTGCCTCCGAGATCTCACAGTACGAGGCGGTCCGCCTGTTCATCGCCCGGGCGGTGGCCGTCCGACCGGACTTCACGGTCACCAACGAGAACGCCCCGGCCGTTGCCGGCATCTGCGCCCGCCTCCACGGGATGCCGCTGGCGATCGAGCTGGCAGCGGCCCGGATCAAACTGCTGAGCCCGGACGCGATCCTCGCCCGGCTCGAACACCAGCTGAACGTCCTTGCTGCGGGTTCGCGCGGTGTGCCCGAGCGCCAGCAGACCCTCCGCGGAGCGATCGCCTGGAGCTACGACCTGCTCGACGCCGACGCGCGGCGGCTGTTCTGGCGCCTCAGCGTGTTCGTCGGCGGCTGGGACCTCGAGTCGGCGGAGGCGGTGTGCGGCCCGTCGTCGGAAGTCGGCGGCGAGCTGCTCGACGGCCTCATGACGCTCGTCGATCAGAGCCTCGTCAAGGTCGAGGAGGCCGACGGCGAGACGCGATTTCGGATGCTCGACACGATCCGCGAATTCGCCGCCGAGCGACTGGCCGAGAGCGGCGAGCAGGCGGAGATCGAGCGCCGCCACACCGCACGCTTCCAGGCCCTCGCCGAGGCCGAGGCACCGCGCCTGTCGGGCAGCGAGCAGCGTGGCGCCCTGGGCCGGATCGAGCGCGATCATGACAACATCCGGGCCGTGATCGAGCGGGCGACGAACGACGCACGGCCGGATGTCGCCATCCCGGTCGCCTTCGCGATGTGGCGCTACTGGCAGAAGCGGGGCCATCTCGCGGAGGCCGGCCGGCGCCTCCGGCGGATCGCCGACCAGCCCTGGTCGCGACAGGATCCGCGGCTGCGGGCGCGCCTCATGGAGGCGCTCGGCGGGGTCGGCTGGTGGCAGGCCGATGCCGAGCGGATGATCCCGGCCTACGAGGAAGCACTCGCCCTGTGGCGCTCGATCGGCGACAGGCGCGAGATCGCCAACGCCCTCTACAACGTCTCGTTCGAGTACGCGGTCCGGCCGGACCCCGATCGAGATCGGGAGAGCCTCGGACGGATGAACGAGGCGCTCGCGATCTATCGCGAGCTCGGCGACGAGCTCGGCGAGGCCAACGTCCTGTGGGCGATCGGCAACTACCGCTACTTCAACCTCGGTGAGGACCGGGGCGTCGGCCAGTTCCGCGAGTCGCTGGCGATCTTCGAGCGACTCGGCGACCGGACGATGTCGGCCTGGGCCCAGCACATGCTCGGCGGGGCCCTGCTCCGGCTGTACCGGGTCGACGAGGCTGCCGAGCCGATCCGCCGAGCGCTTCGGACGTTCCACGACGCAGGCGATGTGGCGGGGATCGCCCTCGTGCTCGACGATCACGCCGCCGAGGCGGTCGTCCGGGGCGACCTCCCCCGGGCGGCCCGGCTGTACGGCGCGGCCCGAGCCCTCTCGTCCGCGAGCGGCGTCGGGCTCGCCGACTTCATCGACGAACGCTGGGAGCGCGACGGACGGCCGAATGCCGCGGCGGCCATGGACCACGCGACGCTCGATCGCTACGCCGCGGAGGGGCGGGCGATGAGCCTCGACGAGGCCGTCGCCTACGCGCTCGAGATGCCGGTCGAAGCCCTGCCGGGGCCGCACGAACACGCCGGAGGGCCACGCGCGTGAGCGAGATCTGGTCCGCAGCAGCGTCGCCGGCAGTGCCCGGGCCGGCAGTGCCCGGGCCGGCAGTGCCCGGGCCGGCAGTGCCCGTGCTGGCACCGCGGCCAATCGTGCTGCTCGACGACGATCCAGGCGACGGCACCGGCGATCCGGCCCTCATCGTTCTCACGTGCGCCAGCTGCGGCGCTCCGATGGACGAACGCAAGTGCAAGTTGATCTGCCGCTGCGGATACTTTCTCTCGTGCTCCGACTACTACTGAGCGGACCGTCCCGCCGATGACGACCGTCCGACCGGCACCGATCGAGCTCTCGATCGAGACGCCGGCCGATCCGGAGACCGCCTGGGAGGCGATCAGCGATCCCGACCGCATCGCCGAGTGGCTGACGGACGCCACGCCGCTCGGCGAACCCGGCGATCCGTATCGGCTCGACTTCGGCGACAGCGTGGTCGATGGTTCGGTCGTGAGCGTCGACCCGGGCCGCTCGTTCGCCTTCACCTGGACCTGGGACGGCGACGAAACCGACGCGGCCGAAACCCTCGTGACCTGGACCGTCGAACCCCTGCCGGCGGGCGGGGCGCTGGTCACGCTCGTCCACGAGGGCTGGCCGGAGACGACGCCCGACGACACGACCCGCGACGACCATCTCGGGTACTGGCAGGCCTACCTCGAGGACCTCGCGGCGCTGCTCGCGGTCTAGCCGGACGGGCGCACTCGCTACCGAGCCGCAACGGACGCCGACCGGGCGAGGGGCTAGACTGCGACCCATGACCGCCGAGCCCGCGAGCCCGCCGCGCGAGAAGACCGCGATCCCGAAGAACCCGGGCCGGCGCGATCTCGGGATGAAGGCGACGCTCCTCTTCCCCGACCGCGAGATCGTCGAGAAGTTCTACGTCCCGCTCATCTACACCGCCTGCCGGACCTGCTACTCCGAGCTCGAGCCCCAGGAGATCTTCCGGCGGGCCGTCGCCGGCGAGGTCGACCCCGCGAAGCAGCAGAAGCTGATCCAGGGGGTGATCGAGTCGGGCCATGGCTCGACGATCGAACACATCGTGTTCACGTTCGGGATCAGCGGCGTGTCGCGGACGCTCTCGCACCAGCTCGTCCGTCACCGGGCCGGAGTGGCGTTCGACCAGCAGAGCCAGCGCTACGTCACGTTCAAGGGCGCCTCGACGATGCTGCCGGCTTCGATCGAGGATGCCGAGCCCGACGTCCGGGCCGGCTACGAGGCCGCGATCGCGGGCTCGATGAACCTCTACGGCGAACTCGTCGGCGCCGGGATCCCGGCCGAGGACGCCCGCTTCGTCTTTCCCAACGCGACCCGGACGAATCTCGTCATGACGACGAACCTGCGGGCGCTCATCCACATGTCGGGCCTCCGCCTGTGCACGATGGCACAGTGGGAGATCCGGCGGCTCTTCCAGCTGATCCGCCACGAGATCTTCGCGGTCTCGCCATTCCTCGGCTCGTTCCTCGCCCCCAAGTGCGTCCCGCTCGGCTACTGCGACGAGATGGGCAACCGCGACGAGCACTGCCCGATCCGACCCCACAAGGACAACGTCCTCGCGGCGTGGGCCGAGAAGTCGAAGGCGGCGAAGGCCGCCGGCCGCGAGCTGCCGGTCCGCTGAGGTGGCGCGGCGCCCCAACGCCGCGGAGCGCGCCGGCTACGTCGGGGAGCGGTTCGAGGCCGGCGGCATCGCGCACGACGTCTATCGCGCGGGTGAGGGACCGCCGGTCATCCTGCTCCACGAGCTGCCGTCGATCAGCTGGCGGACGGTCCAACTCGGCGAGCGCATCCGATCGGAGGGATTTCGTGTCGCGATGCCTGCGCTCGTCGGCGGCGTCCGCGAGGCACCGACCACGGCACTGCGCAGGGCGCGTCTCGGGGCGGAGATGGCGGCGAGCACCGTCCGCCTCTGCGTGTCCTGGCAGTTCACGGTCCTGCTCCAGCGCCGGACCAGCCCGATCACGAGCTGGATCCTGGCGCTCGCCCGGGAGGAGGCGCTGGCGACGGGCCGGCCGCGGGTCGGCGTCATCGGGATGTGCCTGACGGGCGGTTTCGCGCTCGGGACCGCGATCGACCCGCTCGTCGGCGTCGCCGTCGCGAGCCAGCCGTCGCTGCCCTTCGCGATGGGACCGCTGAAATGGATCCCGGGGCAGGCGGCCGATCCGGGAGTCTCGCCGGTCGACTACGAGCGGCTCCGGGCCCGCCGGGACGACCCCGACTTCTGCGTCCTGGCGTTTCGCTACACGACCGACTCGATCGCGCCGCAGGCGCGCGTCGAGCGCCTCGCCCGCGAGCTGGGCCCGGGCCTGGTCTTCCGGCCGATCGAGGCGAAGGAGCATGCCCACTCCGTCCTCACGGACGCCGTGGACACGGCTCCCGACGAGTCGGCCCGCCCGCAGATCGAAGCCGCCCTGAATTCCGTGATCGAAGCGCTGCGCGAGCGGCTCTGACGCCGTCGCTGCGCCGCAACTAGCCTGCCGGCAGGTCCCGGACGAAGCGCCGCACCACGCGGGCCAGCCGGGGTCCCGCCTCGGCGCTTGCGGCGAGGACCTCCTCGTGGTTCAGCGGCTGGCCGCTGTAGCCCGCACCGGCATTCGTGACGAGCGAGACGCCGCACACCTCGAGCCCGGCCCAGCGCGCGGCGATGCACTCGACGACCGTCGACATGCCGACCGCGTCGGCGCCGAGGGTCCGCAGCATCCGGACCTCGGACGGCGTCTCGTACTGCGGCCCGAGCAGCCCGGCGTAGACCCCCTCGGCGAGCTTAACTCCCTCGGCCCGGCCGGCAGCGTGGAGCGCCTCGCGGAGGCGCGGGCTCCAGGCGTCGGTCAGGTCCTGGAACCGATTGCCGAGCTCGTCCGCGTTCGGCCCGAAGAGCGGCGAGCGGCCGGTCAGGTTGAGATGGTCGCGGATCACCATGAGCGTGCCCGGCCCGAAGCCCGGATCGACGCCGCCGGCCGCGTTCGTCAGCAGGACCGCCCGCGCGCCCAGCCGCCTGAACAGCAGGACCGGCTGGACGACGAGGCCCGGGTCGTTGCCCTCGTAGAGGTGGAACCGGCCCTGGAGCATGACGACCGGCCGGCCGGCGAGGCGGCCCAGCACCAGCCGCCCGACATGGCCCGGGGCCGTGGCCGCCGGCCAGCCCGGCATGTCGGCGAAGGCGATCGCGACCGGATCCTCGAGGTCGTCGGCCAGTCCGCCCAGGCCCGAGCCGAGGACGATCCCCAGCTCGGGAACGAGATCGGTCCGGTCCCGGACGGCCGCCTCGAGGGCGGCGAGCCGAACCGGCTGTTCGCTCGGCGGGATCGGGCGGGCCCGGTCGGCGGCCGGGGTCGGGTCGGACGGGGTCATGGGCGTGCGGGCCTCCGGGTCACGTCCAGGGGGAGACGTCCGAGGCCCGCGTTGCACGCCCGACGGATGTACCGACACCGGGATGCCGGTCGCAATCCGTCGGGCGGTCGCCCGTCCCGCGGCCAGAGGCCGGCGGTCCCGGACAACAAAGCGCCCGAAGCGACCGGTCCAGACTGGAGACCCTTGATGTGATCTCGGTTTCTCCGGTCTCTGACGGCCCCTTCGGGCAAGACCTACGGTACGAGGCGCGATGCGGACGGGTCAACGCGCTTATCCACGAAGTTCCTGGCACGGCGCCTCAGAGTATCCACGAGTTATCGACGGCTGTGGACGGCGCGTGGACAGCCCCGTGGATAAGTGCCTCAGCCACCCATCGCGAACATCTCGATCCGCGGCAGGTCGGCGGTCGCCTCGGTTCGCTGGTCCGAGTAGCGGTCGTCGCGGACCCGCCAGACCCGGGCGATCGCCTCGCGCAGGTCGACGTCGGTCGCGTCGCTGCGGACGATCGCCCGCAGGTCGTGGCCGATCGCCGAGAAGAGACACGTGTAGAGCCTGCCCTCGGCCGAAAGACGCGCCCGGGTGCAGTCGCCGCAGAACGGCTGGCTCACCGAGGCGATGACCCCGACCTCGCCCGAGCCGTCGCGATAGCGCCAACGGTTCGCGACCTCGCCGCGGTACTGGGCCGGGAGCAAGTCGAGCGGCATCTCGGCGTCGATCGCGGCCACGATCTCCGACGCCGGGACGACCTCGTCGAGGCGCCAGCCGTTCGTGTGGCCGACGTCCATGTACTCGATGAAGCGCAGGATCACGCCGGCTTCGCGGGCCCAGCGGGCCATCGGTACGACGCTCGCTTCGTTGATCCCGCGGCGGACGACCATGTTGATCTTGACCGGCGTGAGGCCCGCCTCCTGGGCGGCGGCGATCCCGTCGAGGACCTTCGCGACCGGGAAGTCGACGCCGTTCATCGCCGCGAACGTCGCATCGTCGAGCGAGTCGAGGCTGACCGTCACCCGTTG
Organism: Candidatus Limnocylindrales bacterium; assembly: GCA_035759195.1. Lineage (GTDB taxonomy): Bacteria > Chloroflexota > Limnocylindria > Limnocylindrales > CSP1-4 > CF-46. The sequence goes on along the minus strand of DASTVH010000226.1, from coordinate 617 downwards.
CAGGCCCGCGTCGCGGAGCGGGCCGGCGAGCCGGCGGAGCGCCGAGCCGTTCGTCGTCAGCGTCAGGTCGAGGGCAAGGCCGTCCGGCCGCCGGAGCGCGGCGAGCTTGCCGATCAGCACCGGCAGATCGCGCCGGACGAGCGGCTCGCCGCCCGTGATCCGGAGCTTCTCGACGCCGAGGCCGACGAAGACGCGGGCGAGTCGCTCGATCTCCTCGAAGGTCAGGACCTCCGATCGCGGCAGGAATGCGAAGTCGGGCCCGAAGATCTCCTTCGGCATGCAGTAGGTGCAGCGGAAGTTGCAGCGGTCGGTGACCGAGATGCGCAGGTCGTGGAGCGGCCGACCCAGGCGGTCGAGCGGGCGGTCGGCGTCGAGCGGAACGATCACCGCCGTATCGTACCCGCGGGTCGCCGTTCGCCCCGGCGCGTCCCGTGGGGAAATTCTCGCCCCACGTTCACATGGAGCGTCGAGGGGCCGCACCTCGCCCCCACAGCCCCGAAACGGTCGCGGATTCTCGCCCCACGATCAGGAACGACCTGATCGTCACAAACCGTGTCGCATGTGCTCGCGCCGCGAGAACGAGGTGGTCCCGGGGCGAACCGGCGGCGACGGACCGC
>DASTVH010000225.1:0-4779 GCA_035759195.1 Candidatus Limnocylindrales bacterium | reverse complement strand
AAATCGGCGATGCCGGAGCGAACGCGGGCGGCATGGTTGACGACTCGCGGGCGTATGCAACCACGGTCATCGGAAACCGAGGTGACTTTCCGCTGGGGTGCGGGGCACCGCGGTTATCGGGGCTGGCACGGGGCGCGGGGCTGGCACGGGGCGCGGGGCTGGCACGGAGGCCCGGGGCGGGCACGGAGGCCCGGGGCGGGCACGGGGCGGGCGCGGGCGCCGGCGGGCACGGGCCGACGGGCGGGGTCCTGCACTCGCTTGCAGAATGCAACCATCCACCGGGCGTGATAGCGTCCGGGGGATGAGTGGACGAGGCGGGGGATTCGGGAGGGTCGGAGCGGCGTCGGGTGGTGCGTCGAGCGGCCGTGGCGGCCGGATGGGCGGGTTCGGGGCGACCGGCCCGGTCGACCCGGTGCCGCCGGAGCGGCGTGGGCGGACGATCCGTCGGATCGTCGGCTTCTTCAAGCCCTACAAGGCCCAGGTCGCGGTCGTCCTGGTGGCGATCCTGCTGACGAGCTTCATCGGCCTGGTCAACCCGATCCTCCTCAAGCTCCTCATCGACGAGGCGATTCCGAAGCTCGACTTCGGCCTGTTGAACCTCTTCGTCGGGCTGATGATCGTGTTGCCGATCGTGTCGGGCATCATCGGCGTCGGCCAGAGCTACCTGAACAACATCATCGGCCAGAGCGTCATGCACGACCTCCGGACCGAGCTGTACGCCCACCTCCAGAAGATGCCGCTCCGCTTCTTCACGGAGACCCGGACCGGCGAGATCCAGAGCCGGCTGGCAAACGATGTCGGGGGCATCCAGTCGGTCGTCACCGACACGGCAGCGTCGGTCACGAGCAACATCGCGATCGCCCTCAGCACGATCGTCGCGATGTTCGTCATCGACTGGCGGCTGACCGTGCTCAGTCTCGGCCTGCTGCCGTTCTTCATGTACCTGACGTTCCGGGTCGGCAAGGTCAACCGCGAGGTCCGCGGCGAGACCCAGAAGTCGCTCGCCGAGATGTCGGCGGTGACCGAAGAGACGCTGTCGGTCTCGGGGATGCTGCTCTCGAAGACGTTCGGTCAGCAGCGGGCCGCGATCGGCCGCTTCAGCAAGCTGAACCGCGAGCTGGCCCGACTCCAGGTCCGCCAGGCGATGGTCGGGCGCTGGTTCTTCATGATCATCGGCACGATCTTCTCGATCACGCCGGCCTTCGTGTACTGGCTGGCCGGCTACCTCGCGATCCAGGGCGACCCGACGGCGCCGACGATCGGCGACATCGTCGCCTTCACGACCCTCCAGAGCCGGCTGTTCTTCCCGCTCGGCCAGTTGCTCAACGTCCAGGTCGAGATTCAGGGCGCGCTGGCCCTGTTCGATCGGATCTTCGAGTACCTCGAGATGGATCCCGAGATCGTCGACGCGCCGGACGCGGTCGCGCTCGACCCGGCGACGGTTCGCGGCCGCGTCCGCTTCCGCGACGTTTCCTTCCGCTACCCCGTCCGGGCCGTTCCGATCGCGACCGCGGACGAGGACCGGGACGGCTCGGGCGACGACGCCGACGAAACGCCGGCCGAGGCACCGGCCGACGTTCCGGGCATCCAGATGACCCAGCCGTTCGGGCTCGAGGGGATCGACTTCGAGGTCGAGGCGGGTCAGCTCATCGCGCTCGTCGGGCCGTCCGGGTCGGGCAAGACGACGACGACGTACCTGGTCCCGCGGCTCTACGACGTCGACGAGGGCGCGGTCGAGATCGACGCCCGTGACGTACGCTCGGTGACGCTCCAGAGCCTGGGCGAGGTCATCGGCTTCGTGACCCAGGAGACGTACCTGTTCCACGATACGATCCGGGCGAACCTGCTGTACGCCAAGCCCGACGCGACCGAGGCCGAGCTCGAGACCGCGACCCGCGCGGCGGCGATCCACGGGCGGATCGCGGAGCTCCCCGACGGCTACGACACGGTCGTCGGCGAGCGGGGCTACAAGCTGTCGGGCGGCGAAAAGCAGCGGATCGCGATCGCCCGGGTCCTGCTCAAGGACCCCCGCATCCTGATCCTCGACGAGGCGACGTCGGCCCTCGACACCGTCTCGGAGCGGCTGATCCAGGCTGCGCTGGAGCGGCTGATGGAGGGCCGGACGACGATCGCGATCGCCCACCGCCTCTCGACGATCCTGCGGGCCGACAAGATCCTCGTCTACGAGCGCGGCCGCATCGTCGAGCGTGGGACCCACGCCGAGCTCATCGCGGTCGGCGGCCTCTACGCCCGCCTGTACCGCGAGCAGTTCCTCTCCGAGCCCCACGAGGCCGCGCCCGGAGCGGCCGCCGATCCCGAGGCAACCGCCGCGGCCGGCAGCGTCGAGGCGACCGCGTGAAGGTCCGGACCGGCGAGCTGCGCTACGAGTTCGCGGGCGACCGGTTCACGACGACGACCGGCAGCGGCCGCTCGATCGTCTTCGGCGACGACGCCCCCGCCGGCGAGCACTCCCCGGTCGAGATGGTCGTCATCGCCCTCGCCGCGTGCAGCGCGATGGACGTGATCTCGATCCTCCAGAAGAAGCGCCAGGTGCTCGATGAATACCGGATCGAGGTCCGTGCCGAGCAGCGCGACGAGTATCCACAGGTGCTCACGCGGGTTGAGGTGACCCACATCGTCGAGGGCACGGTCGTCCTCGAGCAGGCGGTCCGGCGGGCGGTCGAGCTGTCGGCGACGAAGTACTGCCCGGTGAGCGCGATGCTTGCGTCGGGCGCGACCGAGATCCATCACCGCTTCCGGCTGCGCTGCACCGGCCTCGAGCCGAAGGAGGCCGAGGGCGAGGTCGTCGTCACCGGACCGTTCCGACCGCCGGCGATCGTGGACTGAGCCGGGCGGCCTACCGCTTCCGGGGCGGCCTACCGCTTCCTGGCGAGGGCAAGCCCGTCGGCGACCGGCAGCATGGCGAGATCGACTCGCTCGTCGGTCGCGAGGCGGTCGTTGAGGCGGCGGACGCCGACGGTGTCGAGATCGTTGTCCGTGGGGTCGATCACCGCGCCGCCCCACAGGACGTTGTCGTAGACGACGAGCCCGCCGCTCCGCAGCAGACGCAGGATCCGTTCGTGGTAGTCGGGGTACTCGCGTTTCGAGGCGTCGACGAAGACGAAATCGAACGTCCCGGCCGCGCCTTCGTCGAGGAGCGCGTCGAGCGACGCGAGCGCCGGCCCGAGGCGCAGCTCGACCCGATCGGCCACGCCGGCCTCGGCCCAGTAACGGCGAGCGACCGACGTCCACTCCTCCGACACGTCGCAGCAGACGAGCCGGCCCTCGGGCGGCATCGCGAGGGCGACGCTGAGCGAGGAGTACCCCGTGAACGTCCCGAGCTCGAGGCAGCGCCGCGCGCCCATGAGCCGGACGAGCATCGCGAGGAAGGCGCCCTGCTCCGGCGGGATCTGCATGTTTGCTTCGGGGATCGAGGAAGTTTCGTCGCGGAGCCGGGCGAGGAGCGCCGGTTCGCGCACGCCGTGCTCGACGAGGTAGGCGATGAGTTCGGGCGAGATGCCCTGCGGTGTGGACGCCATCGGCCACACGATAGCAACGATGGAGGCCGGAGGAACGCCCGCGGTGCGGGCGAGTGCCGCCGGCGGCGGTGCCGGCGCGGTGCCGCCGGCGGACCGGGGCCTACCGGTAGCGGATCGCGACCGACTCGATCGCCGGCTCGCGGGCCTCGCGCGACCAGAGCGAGGTCGCGACCGCCGGCACCCACCAGCGAAGGAAGTAGAGCCGGCAGCCGAGGCAGTAGCCGGTCACGGCGAGGACGCCCTGGAGGCCGGCGACGCCGAGCGCGAGCGCCCAGCCGACGGCCGCCCCACCGAGCGCGAAGGCGGCGAGCGACCCGATCAGGGCCACGCTGCCGAGCGTCTGGGCGAACCGCGGCGGGTACTCGTGTTCGGGCTCGGTCCGGCCGAGCCGGGCAACGCGGACGATCCGCCGCCAGATCGCGCCGTAGATCGAGTAGCGCAATCCGAACGCGGCGCTCGTCGCGATCGAGAGCAGGGCGAGCACGACGCCCGGCAGCCAGCCGGCGGCGAACGAGCCGACGAGCAGCAGCGCCGAGAGTCCCGCCCCGAACCGGTGCCCCCGCGGGTCGATCATCCGACCGGGCGGCAGGGCGGCGGCGGCATCGGCGGGAGTGGCGCTGGGCATCGATCGGGCTCCTTGGCTGAAACGCGGAGGGCCCACGATACCGAAATGTCTACTGGATTACTAGGGGTTACCGATCTGCAACCCTCAGCTCCGTCCGTCCCGGCCGGCGGCGGTCCCGCCCGGCCTGCCGGCGGCGGTCGCGGCGGCCAGAAAGTCAGTCTTGCATGAATATGCAGTCGGCGTGTATCCTCATGCGGTCATGACGGCGGCTCGACCGATCGACCCATCCTCGAGGCGACCCCCGGCGAGGGGTCTCGCGCGTCGGTGAGCGCGGGTCTCGAGGCGGCGGGGTCGGTCGCGACGGACCGCCGGCCTGGCTCCGGGCGGCGGATCCGGGTCGGGATCATCGGGGCGACCGGCTACGTCGGGGCGGAGCTCGTCCGGCTCCTGGCCCGCCATCCCGCGGTCGAGATCGTCGGCCTCCAGGCCCGCGGTCGCGAGGACCAGCCGATCGGCGCCACGCATGCCCACCTCGCGACGACCGGCCTGAGCGTCGACGACGCGATGCCCGACGCCGACGCGGTCTTCCTGGCCCTCCCCCACGGCACGGCCGCCTCGCTCGTGCCCTCGATCGCCGCGGGCGGGACGACCGTCGTCGACCTCGGACCCGATTTC
>DASTVH010000224.1:0-4990 GCA_035759195.1 Candidatus Limnocylindrales bacterium | reverse complement strand
GGAGTACCTCGTGGCGCTGCCGCGGATGAGCGTCCTCGTCGACCTGCCGAGCGGGAATGTGGGGCTGAGCCTGGTCTCGCGCGAGGTCGCGATCGTCGGCGTCGCCGCTGCGTACAGTGCGACGGGACTCGCCGCGCTTCGGCTCGGCGCCTGGCGGGCCGCGGCGGTTGCGATCGCGGCGGGCCTGCTCGCCCAGCCGTCCATCGGGTTCAACTACGCGGGACTGCTCTTGCCGGCGGTCGTCGCGCTCTGGGCGGCGGACCGGGTCGCTGGCTTCGTCGCGGTCGTTGCGGTGCCGCTCGTCGCGGTCCTGAGCCCGCCGCTCGCCTCGCTCGTGATCGTCGGGCTGGCAGTCGTCGGGCTGGACGGCCGGATGGCTCCGGTCGCGAACCGCTCCGGCGCCGTCGGCGAGGCTGCCCGATGAGCCTGCCCCGACTGTGGGCTTCGCTCGCGGTGCTACTGCCCATCCTGGGTGCATTCATCGCGAACCTCTCGAGCGTCGATCTCGCCTACCACCTGCGGGCCGGGGCGGAGATCCTCGGCGGGGCCGGCATCCCCGCCCACGACACGTTCACGTTCACCGCCGCGGGGCAGCCCTGGCTCGACCAGCAGTGGGCCGCCCAGGTGCTGCTCGCCGCCGTCTACGAGGTGAGCGGCTGGACCGGGCTCGTCGTCCTGCGGGCGGCGCTCGTCGGCGCGCTGTTCGGACTGCTGTTCCTCGCCTGCCGCCTGCGCGGTGCCGACCTGCGGCGGGCGGCCTGGCTGACGCTCGCCGCGTTCGTCATCGCGGCCGTCGCCCTCGCGCTCCGACCGCAGCTCTTCGGCATGGTCCTGCTCGCCCTGACACTTGTCGTCGTCGCCGGCCGCCGCCGTTGGCCTCGGGCGATCTGGCTGGCCGTCCCGATCGTCGCGGTTTGGGCGAACCTCCACGGCAGCTTCTTCCTTGGGCCGGTCGTCGTCGGCCTCGCCTGGCTCGAGGACATCCTCGACCGGCGGCCGGAGGCCGGCAGGACGCTCGCGGCCGCCGTCCTGGCCGCGCTGGCGGCGTTCCTCAACCCGTTCGGCGCCGCCGTCTGGGGCTACGCACTCGGCCTGTCCACGAACAGTCTTGTTACCGCCCGCATCACGGAGTGGCAGCCGACGTCAATGCGGACCGTCCCGGGCATGCTCTTCTTCGGCTCCGCGCTGGCGGTCGCCGTGCTGCTCGCTCGCCGTGCGTCCGCGACGACCTGGCCGACGCTCGCCTGGCTGGGCGTCTTCTTCGCGATCGGCGCGTTCGCGATCCGCGGCGTCGCCTGGTGGCCGCTCGGGGCGGCGGTCGCGGTCGCCCCGCTCCTCGCCCGGCCCGAGCTCGCACCGCCGGCGCGGCGGAGCATCCTGCTCGAGCGGGTCAACGTCGGGATCGTCGCGACGATCGTGCTCGCCTGTGTTGCCCTCCTGCCGGCCTGGCGTCCGATCGACCCGGCCCTCGGAGCTCCGGACGGCGTCGTCGGCCACGCGCCACCCGGGATCACCGCCGCCCTCCGCGACGCGGCCCGACCGGGAGATCGCCTGTTCAATCCACAGCCTTGGGGTTCGTGGTTCGAATTCGCCCTGCCGGACGTGCAGGTCGCGATTGATTCGCGGATCGAGGTCTTCCCCGCCGACGTCTGGAGCGACTACGAGACCGTGACCGGCGGCGCCGACGGCTGGCAGGAGGTCCTCGACCGCTGGTCCGTGACCATCGTCGTCGTTCCGGCCGACGACGATGCGTTCGCCGGGCGCCTTCTGGAGGCGGGCTGGCGGTCGATCCACGACGACGAGGACGGTACGGTCTTCGTGGCCGACAGCCGGTCGGGCGGATGACCGAAGCCGCCCGTCAGGTCGACTGGCCCGGCGCGATCGCCCGCTCGCTGGCGATCGTGATCCTCGCCGCTGCCCTGATCCGCCTCGGCCTCCTCCTGGGCGACCCGTTCGGTGAGCGGTTTCTGGCCAACGACCTCAATGGCTATCTCGCCGGCGCACGCCGGTTCCTCGCGAGCGGAAGTCCGTACTTGCCCGAGCAGCTGGCCGGGGCATGGGCGCTCCAGCCCGACTCGTTCATCCACCCTCCGGTGGCGCTTTACCTGTTTGTGCCGTTCCTCGCCCTGCCGGCGGTCCTATGGTGGCTGGTCCCGATCGGCCTGACCGTCGTCGCCCTTTTTCGGATGCGGCCGGCTCCCTGGACCTGGCCGCTCATGGCGGCCGCGATCCTCTGGCCCCGCACGGCCGGCATCCTGATCGCGGGCAACACGGACCTCTGGGTCGCGGCCGCGATCGGCGTGACGCTCGCCTGGTCCCTGCCGGCGTCAGTGCTGCTCGTGCTCAAGCCTTCGTACCTGCCCCTCGCGCTGCTCGGGGTCCGGTGGCGCTCATGGTGGATCGCGGCGACCATCGTCGGAGTACTGTCCCTGCCGTTCGCCGGCCTCTGGTTCGACTTCCTCACGGTCCTGCGCGGCTCCCCAGTTGAACCTTGGTACTCGTTGCTCAACCTCCCGTACGTCGCAATCCCGCTCATCGCCTGGTTGGGGCGGGACCATCGCCCGGTAACCGGGCTGCGCCATTTGCATATCCTGAAAGCGTGATGGACCGCTCGACTGGGCCGGAACTCGACGTCGTCGTCCTCGGCGGTGGCGGGCACGTCGGCCTCCCGCTCAGCCTCGCGTTCGCGAATTCCGGCATGCGTGTCGGCATCTTCGACACGAGCCAGGCGACGCTCGATCGGATCGCCGCGGGCGAGATGCCGTTCCTCGAGGGCGGCGCGGACGAGCTGCTCCGCGAGATTCTGCCGACCGGCCGCCTTGAGCTCTCCGCGACCGCCGACATCCTCGCCCGGACCGATCAGATCGTCGTCGTCATCGGGACGCCGGTCGACGAGTTCCTGGGGCCGTCGATGACGGTCTTCGAGCGGGCTGTCGAGCAGATCGCGCCGCACCTCCGGGAGGGCACGCTCGTCGTCCTGCGGAGCACGGTCTACCCGGGCACGACCGCCTACGTCGCCCAGCATCTCGAAGCGCGCGGTAAGGTTGTCGACCTTGCCTTCTGTCCGGAGCGGATCGCCGAGGGCCACGCCCTCGAGGAGCTCCACAGCCTGCCCCAGATCATCGGGGCCGACAGCGAGGCCGCCGCGTCGCGGGCCGCCGCGCTGTTCGGGCGACTCGCGAGCCAGACGATCCGGACGACGACGAAGGAGGCCGAGCTCGCGAAGCTCTTCACGAACACCTGGCGGTATATGAAATTCGCCGTCGCCAACCAGTTCTTCATGATTGCCGACCAGGCCGGCGTGGACTACACGAACGTCCTCCACGCGATCCGCCACGACTACCCCCGGGCAGCGGACCTGCCCGGCCCGGGTTTCGCCGCCGGGCCGTGCCTCTTCAAGGACACGATGCAGCTCGCGGCCTTCACGATCGACCACTTCCCCCTCGGTCAGTCGGCGATGCAGGTCAACGAGGGCTTGCCGGCGTATATCGTGTCCGCCCTCGAGCGGCGTTACGGCGGGCTTCGCGGCCGGACGGTCGGCATCCTCGGGATGGCCTTCAAGGCGGAATCGGACGACCCTCGCGCTTCGCTCAGCTACAAGCTGAGGAAGCTATTGATTTGGTCCGGCGCTCGCGTCATCTGCACCGACCCGTACGTCCGCGATGAACGCCTCACGACGCTCGAATGCGTGCTCGAGGAGAGCGACGTGCTGGTCCTCGGCGCGCCACACAAGGCATATTCGGGCCTCGAGATCGGCGGCCGCGACGTGGTCGACATATGGGGCGCGCTCGGGAACGGCATCCGCCTGTGAAGGTCCTCGTCACCGGCGCCGCCGGGTTCATCAACGGGTACCTCGTCCCTGAGCTCCTCGATGCCGGCCACGAGGTGATCGGGCTCGACGACTTCAGCAAGTACGGCCGGCTCACGAAGTCGTACGACGCCGACAAGCGGTATCGCTTCGTTGAGGGAGACGCGAAGGACGCCGCGCTCATGCGCGAGCTGGCCGCCGATTGCGACCAGGTCGTCGCCGCGGCGGCGATGATCGGCGGGATCAGCTACTTCCACGAGTTCGCCTACGACCTGCTCGCCGAGAACGAGCGAATCCTTGCCTCGACGTTCGACGCAGCGATCGCCGCCCATCGCGACGGCCATCTCGAACGGATCGTCGTCATAAGCTCGTCGATGGTCTACGAGTCGGCGACGGTCTTTCCGACGCCCGAGGGCGCCCAGCTCACCTCGCCGCCGCCGGTCTCCACGTACGGGTTCCAGAAACTCGCCTCGGAGTACTTCGCCAGGGGCGCCTGGGAGCAGTACGCGTTGCCCTATACGATCGTCCGACCATTCAACTGCGTCGGCATCGGCGAGCGGCGGGCCGTCCGCGACACCGACGTGATGTCGGGCAACGTCAAGCTCGCCCTCTCGCATGTCGTCCCCGACCTGGTCCTCAAGGTCATCAAGGGTCAGGATCCGCTGCACATCCTCGGCGACGGCTCGCAGGTCCGTCATTACACGTACGGCGGCGACCTGGCTCACGGCATCCGCCTCGCGATGGAGAGCCCGAAGGCCGTCAACGAGGACTTCAACCTCTCCACGGCTCGCGCGACGACGGTCCTCGAGCTCGCCAAGTGCGTCTGGACGAAGGTCCATGGCGATGGCAGGCCGTTCTCGTATGTGTCCGATCCACCGTTCGAGCACGACGTCCAGCTCCGCGTGCCCGACACGCGAAAGGCGAAGGCGGTTCTTGGCTACGAGGCGACGACGTCGCTCGAGGTGATGCTCGATGAGGTCATCCCCTGGATCCGCAACGAACTGGAGGCCGGCCGGCTGTAAGCCGCCGGCGAGCCGACCGGCCGGTGTGCCGCTGCACGAGTGGCGCGACAGGCGCATGCTGACCGCATGGCTCCCAAGAAGAAGAAGTCCGAACCCAAGCAGGACGAGGTGAAGCCGAACCGCGAGCAGCGCCGCCGCGAGAAGTTCGGCAAGCACGGCC